>JAGRHA010000268.1 GCA_020445205.1 Gammaproteobacteria bacterium | reverse complement strand
CTACCCGATGCGCGGTGCCGGTAATGCGCCGGCGTTCGAAGCCATCGACCGTGATGGCAACGGCAGCATCGACCGCAACGAACTCACGAGCTGGCATCAGCAACGGATGCAGCAGCGCTTCGCGGGACGCATGCCGCGCTGTGCGCAGTAAGCTGAGACCCGCGGCGGTCACTGCCGCGGTGTGGGCGGGTCCATGAACGGGCCCGCTCCCCACCGCTCAGCGCGCTGCGCCCGCCCCTTGCGTGCGTTCACTCACGGCGTGATGCGATAGCGTGCGCACAGGCTGAAGCTGTCGCCGGCGCCGACTTCGATGACGTCGTCGGCGGCGTTGGCGGTTTCGACACACACGAAACGCCGATAAGCCTCGTCGTCGAGATCCGACATCGCGGCACCGATTTCACGCCAGGGATTCCACACCACGGCCGTGCGGCTGTTCTGCGCCTGGATGTGAACGACACGCCCGCGTGCGTCGTCGTGGATCTGCAGTGGGCTGCTCACACCCTGGTAGATGCGGTCCACTTCGCTGTCGAAGCGCACATCACCGTCCTGTAGCTGCTCGCTGAAGCCCTGTGTCTTGTCGAGATAGCGGTGGCCATCGAGTCCCGTGACGCGTGTGGCGTCGATCGATGCGGTGGCGAAATAGGTGTGCAGCGCCTGGGTGATGGTGAACGGCGCGTTGCCCGCATTGTGCGTGGTGAGTGTCATGGCCAGTTCGACGCCGATGTCGAGCTCGAGTTCGAGTATGAAGCGGTGGGGCCACAGCGACTGGGTGTCGGCCGTGTCGGTGAGCCGCAGGGCGACACGCGTACAACTCGGTGAACGGTCGGTGACGGCGTAGACCACCCACGGCATGTTGCGTGCGAACCCATGTGCCGGCCGGCTGCTGTCAGTGGGGTGGGCACCGAACCAGGGCCAGCAGATCGGGACGCCGCCCTTGATCGCCTTTCCCGGCGCATAGTGCGCCTTGGTGCTGAGGTACAGCAGATCCGCGTCCGCCGTCCGCGGGGTGTAGGAAAGGACCTGACCACCGTAGATCGAGATCCGTGCGTTCGCGGCCTGGTTGCTGACGTGAAGTTGCGGCAACCCACCAGGGCCGGCGGTGAACTCGGCGACACCCGGGATGGCGAACGTGGCGTTGAGTCTGTCGACCGGCATGTGGCGATCCCCGCGCAAATCCGGCGAGTCTACGCCATTGTCGGCCCGACCCGAATAGCGACGACGCGTCAGCGTCGTACCGCGCACACGGCCGGGCGCCGGTGCCAGGGGCCCTCAACGGCCTCACGGCACCGGCGCAGCCTGTCATACGGAGCTAGCCGGCGTCAGTAGTCGCGGTGGCTCCAGAACGTCGAGCGGTGATCGTGACGCCAACCGTCGTGGTGATCGCCGCGTGAACGGTCGTTGTGGCGGGCGCGGTAGATGTGGCGATCTGCACGCCGCTGAGCCTCGGCGAGGCGATGACGCTCACGCTTCGAGTAGTGGCCATCGGCGCCGAAGCGGTGTGCCATGTGCTCGATGCGGTGCTGTTCGCCACGCAGACGGCGTGACTCGCCGCGTGTCAGATCCCCACTGCGGCGACCCTCCGCAATGCGCTCATGCTGGCGCTCCTGGCGGCGGTCGAAGCGTCGCTCGAAACGATCGCTGTGGTGTCCACCACGCGCCTGGCTGCGCTGTTCGACCCGATGGCCGTCACGGCGGTGGCCGTCGCCATCGTCACCGCCACGTGCCTGGGCACTACCCACGATACCCAGCGATGCCACGGCGAGGGCGATGATCAGGTTGCGTTTCACATTCATG
>JAGRHA010000267.1 GCA_020445205.1 Gammaproteobacteria bacterium | reverse complement strand
GAGTTCTTCGGCGTCGTGACCAACCTGGTCGGTGGCTTGTTGGGGGCACGCATCGGCCTCAATCTCACCATGCAGATCGGCATGGCGCTGCAGGTCGTTGCACTGATGATGCTCACGGTTCCGGACGCCTGGCTATCGGTTGGCTATGTGATGGCTGCACAGGCGCTGTCGGGCATCGCCAAGGACCTCAACAAGATGTCGGCCAAGGCAGGGGTCAAGGTCCTGGCCGGCGAGGCCGGTGACTCGCGCCTTTTCCATTACGTCGCCGTGTTGACCGGGTCGAAGAACGCCTTGAAGGGTGCCGGTTTCTTCGTCGGCGCGGCATTGCTCGATTGGGTCGGATTTCGCGCGACCCTGCAATTGCTCGCGGCCGCGTTGGGCGTCGTACTCGTCGGCACGATGCTGCTGTTGCCGCGCGGCCTCGGAGTCATGCGGGCGAAGCCCAAGTTCACGCAGATGTTCGCCAAGCAGGCCGAGATCAACTGGCTGTCGGCCGCGCGGTTTTTTTTGTTCGGCGCGCGCGACGTCTGGTTCGTCGTCGGTCTGCCGGTGTTCCTGTACGCCGTGTTGGGCTGGTCCTATACCGAGATCGGCACCTTTTTCGCCTCCTGGGTGATCGGCTACGGCGTGGTGCAGGCCGCTGTCCCGACATTGCTGCGGCAGCAGCGGCACGGTCGTGGGCCGGGCGGCGCGAGCGCGCGTCGTTGGGTGGCCGTGCTCGCGGTCGTGCCAGCGGCGATCGCCGCCGCGCTGACCGCGGGATGGGGCAGCGAGGTCGTGGTGGTTGGCGGGCTGATCGTGTTTGGTATCGTCTTCGCCGTGAACTCCGCGCTCCACTCCTATCTCATTCTGGCCTACTCGGATTTCGAGAAGGTTGCGATGAACGTTGGCTTCTACTACATGGCCAATGCCGGAGGGCGCCTCGTGGGTACGCTGTTGTCGGGTGTCGCCTACCAGACTCACGGTCTGCAGGGCTGTCTGTGGTGGTCGACAGCGTTCCTTTGCATTTCGCTGCTGCTATCGCTGCGGTTGCCCGATCCACAGGTCGCGGCGGAAACCCGGGCTTGAGCGAGGGCCTTGGGTCGTCGCCATTGCCGGGGTCTGCAATAATCGCCTGACTATCGGTGGCGATCTGCTGGGGGGCGTGAGTGCGGGGCACGGGCATCGATTCGGATGCGTGGCAACAACATGCGTGGCTCAATCGCCTGCAGTCCGTCGCATTGCTCGGCTTCATGGGCGGGTTTCTCGCGCTGCTCGGCTGGTTGTTGTGGGGCGGGGCCGGTGTCATCACCTTGCTCGTCGTCGGTGTGCTGGGCGTCTTCCTGAATCCATCGACCTCACCGCGCTGGGTCATGAAGATGTATGGCGCTTCGCGGCTCGGACGCGATCAAGCTCCGGGCTTGTGGTCCGCGCTCGAGGTCTTGTCGCAGCGTGCGGGTCTGCCCCGTATTCCCGATCTCTACTATGTGCCGAGCGGGATGCTCAATGCATTCGCCGTCGGGCACCCGGCAGGATCCGCCATCGCGCTGACAGATGGCTTGCTGCAGAACCTCGACGACCGTGAACTCCTCGCTGTCCTGGCGCACGAGATGAGCCATATACGCAACAACGACCTGTGGGTGATGGGTCTGGCAGACGTCTTCAGCCGCGCGACGAGTTTCCTGTCGTTGTTCGGGCAGCTGCTGTTGCTCGTCAATCTGCCATTGGTATGGGCCGGCAGTGCTGCGATCAACTGGTTCGCGATCGCGCTACTGATTTTCGCACCGAACCTGAGTGCGTTGGCGCAACTCGCACTGTCGCGCACGCGCGAATATGATGCAGATCTGAACGCGGTACGTTTGACCGGTGATCCGCAAGGCCTGGCGCGGGCTTTGCTGAAGATCGAGAAAGTGCAGGGCGGATGGCTCGAGCGCATTTTGTTGCCCGGGCGGCGGGTACCCGAACCTTCGTTGTTGCGCACGCACCCGCGCACCGAGGATCGCGTTCGCCGCCTCGCCGAGCTGGCGGGGCAGCACGAGGTACTGGGACTGCATGGCAGCGATATGTCACAGCACGTGCCGCGGCACGTCGTACGCCCACGTGTGGCGCGGCGCCCACGCTGGCACATCGACGGCTTGTGGCACTGACTGCTGACCGCACATTGCATTTGAATCGTTACGCCGGGCCGGCCGTGGCAGGAAATGTTTGAGAGACGCCTTTCACCCCGATACTCGTTACCCTGGCCATTGCGCCTGCGTGGCCATGAGGCTGCGGCATTCGATGCCGAAATGGCCGATATCTCGGCGACCGGTGTGGGTCTGCTCGCGTCGCGCGATGTCATACTCGCGCTCGCACAGGGAGGCGGCCTGCTGACGCCCGGCGATCAGCTGGTTGTCGAATGGCCCCCCGTTCCAGGTGATGTGCTCGACACCGACCTGTGCATCGCATGCCGGGTCAAACATACGCGACGGCTCGCGCTCGACCGCTATCATGTCGGAGCGCTGTTCGTCGACCTGGACAGTGCACAATCCCACCAGATCGAGCAGCTGCTCGACCGTGCGCGTATGCCGCGGTCAGGTTGATGCCGGGTGTCGACGCACTGGCTACGGCAGCGCGGCACGACTGTTCCCCGCGCCTTGCGCGCGTCACCCGCGGAGGCCATGTCGGTGCCGATAATCGCCGCCGATGGGATGTGCTGTGACGGTGGCTGAGGAGATCCGCGTGCGCGGGCTCGTTCAAGGTGTCGGTTTCCGACCCATGGTCTGGCGCCTCGCACGTGAGTTGCAGCTGCAAGGCGACGTGCGCAATGACGGCAGCGGCGTGCTGATCCGTGTGTTGGGAAGGACCACCCAGATTGATGAACTTTGCACGCGTCTGCAGACCGATTGTCCGCCGCTGGCAAGGATAGATGCCGTGCAGCGTACAGCGTTGGACACGCTGAACGATGTCGACGGTTTTCAAATCGTTGCCAGTGAAGGCGGCCGCGTGGCGACCGGCATTGTGCCGGATTCGGCGACCTGCCCCGCGTGCCGCGACGAGATTTTCGACATCGGCGATCGGCGTTTCCGCTACGCCTTCACCAACTGCACGCACTGCGGGCCGCGTCTGAGTATCGTGCGGGCGATCCCGTATGATCGCGCGAACACCAGTATGTCGGTGTTCCCGATGTGTGAGGCCTGTGCCACGGAATATCGCGATCCCGGGGATCGCCGCTTTCATGCGCAGCCCAATGCCTGCCCAAGCTGTGGACCACGACTGCGTCTTTTGGACCGTGACGGCAACGACCTCGCCGCGGGCACAATTGAAGGCCCGATAGCCGTGGTCAACGATATGCTGCACCAGGGCGCGATCGTCGCGATCAAGGGGATCGGCGGATATCACCTTGCGTGTGACGCGAGTAATGCCTCGGCGGTCACCGAGCTGCGGCAACGCAAACGCCGTTACCACAAACCGTTCGCGCTCATGGCGCGCGATCTCGACAGTGTGCGTCGCTTCTGCAATGTCGACGACAACGAGGCGGCCCTGCTCGCGTCGGTTGCTGCGCCGGTCGTGCTGTTGCGCACCCACGGTCGTCAGTCACTTCCTGCCGACATCGCGCCGGGGCAGGCCTCGCTCGGCTTCATGTTGCCCTACAGTCCGCTGCATCACCTGTTGCTCGCGCAATGGGAGGGACCGCTGGTCATGACCAGCGGCAACCTCAGCGACGAGCCACAATGTACGCATGACCAGGACGCGGGCGATCGCTTGCAGGGTCTTGTGGATGCTTTCCTGGTCCACGACCGCGAGATCGTCAATCGCGTCGACGATTCTGTGGCGCGCGTCGTGCTCGGCCGGCCATGGTTGCTGCGGCGTGCGCGTGGTTACGCGCCGGCGCCGTTGCGGCTGCCCGCGGGTTTCGAGACCGCGCCACGTGTGCTGGCGCTCGGTGGTGAACTCAAGAACACCGTGTGCCTGTTGCGTGACGGTGAAGCGATCATCTCGCAACACCTTGGCGATCTCGAAGAGGCGAAGACTGCCTTCGAATTCCAGCGCACGGTGACCTTGTACCGTGAGCTCTTCGAGTTCACCCCGGACGTGATCGCCGTCGATCGCCACCCCGACTACCGCTCGACACGTTTCGGTGAGACGCTGGCGGAGGCGGAAGGCATTCCGATCGATGCGATCCAGCACCACTTCGCCCATGTTGCCAGTGTGCTGGCCGACAGCGGTCGTGCCATCGATGCACCGCCCGTGATCGGTATTGCACTCGACGGACTCGGTTTCGGTAGTGACGGGCATTTGTGGGGCGGCGAATTCCTGCTCGCCGACTATCGTGACTTTCGCCGCCTGGCGCATCTCAAATCCGCGCGACTGCCGGGTGGCAGCCAGGCGATGCGCGAGCCGTGGCGCAACACCTACGCGCACCTTGTCGAGCATATCGGCTGGGCCTCGTACCTTGGTGATTTTGCCGGGACCGAACTGGCGAGTTGGCTGCAGCAACAGCCGCTACCGGTGCTCGATACGATGCTGCAGCGTGGGCTCAATGCACCGTGGAGCAGTTCCTGCGGCCGCCTGTTCGACGCGGTTGCGGCCGCACTCGGCGTATGCCGTGCCGAAGCGACGTACGAGGGTCAGGCGGCAATCGAGCTCGAGGCCTTGGCGGAGCGCCACGTCGGCGATCCGGGTGTCTACCCGTTCGATGTATTGGAATCCACCGACGGTGCGCCGTGGCAGCTCGATCCGCGACCTCTGTGGCGCGAGTTGCTGGAGGACGTGGTGCGTGGTGTCGACGCGGCATGTATCGCTGCGCGTTTTCACCAGGGGCTCGCGTGTGCGGTGGCCGATCTGGGTGTTCGGCTGGCGCGGATCCACGGCTGCGACAGCGTCGCGCTGTCCGGTGGCGTGATGCAGAACCGGCTGTTGTTCGAAGCCCTGACGGCACGGCTCACCCACGCGGGGCTGCAGGTACTGTCGCATTCGCAGGTACCGGCCAACGACGGTGGCCTGGCGTTGGGACAGGCCGTGATCGCGGCGGCACGTGCGATGGCCGGGCAGGGGCCGGCGGCTACATACCGGAATGCCGCGTGCCATGCGGCGAGCGAAGCGAACGATGCATGAGATGTCGCTATGCGAATCGATCGTGCAGATCCTCGAGGACGAGTCGCGCCGCCAGGGGTTCAGGCGTGTGCTGCGCGTGCGGCTCGAGATCGGACAACTCGCAGGCGTCGAGCCCGAAGCCATGCACTTTGGGTTCGAGGCCGTCACGCACGGGACGATTGCGGAGGGTGCGGCACTGGAGATCATCGACCTGCCCGGAGCCGCCTGGTGCCTCGCGTGCAGTCGCACCGTCGCCGTGACACAGCGCTTCGATGCCTGCCCGTATTGCGGCGGTTATCAATTGCAGGTCACCGACGGCGAACAACTGCGGATCAAGGACCTCGACGTCGAGTAACGACGTGCGACAACTCATACTTGCTGCGGTCTACCGGGCTGGGGATCGCCAAAGCTGTCGCTGTGACCCACTAGGCCGAGCAAGGTGCGAGGGGAGACGTTCAGGGCGGCGTAACGTATGACGTTGCACGACGCGACTGCCGGCGCAACCCGAAGGGGTGACCACGATCGCTGCGCTGATCACGTCGCCATCCGCTCACGCATGGCGACGAGTACACCTGGCCCGTTGCTATTTGCAGGCTAAAGATGGCGCGTCGTTGCGGGCGCGCGCATCGCCTGAACGGGCCTTAGGCGACGCGCACGGCAGTGCCACTGACGCTGACCATGAGCATGCCTCCCTTCTCGCCGACGACTTCGTAATCGATGTCGATGCCGACCACGGCGTTCGCCCCCAGTGCCTGCGCGGCCGCTTCGATTTCGCTGAACGCGATCTCGCGCGCTTTGCGCAGCTCTTTCTCGTAGGCGCCGGATCGACCGCCAACGATGTCACGAATACCAGCGAACAGGTCGCGGAAAAGATTGGCGCCGAGGATGGCTTCACCGGTGACCACGCCGTAGTAGTTGGTGATGTGCGAGCCTTCCACCGAAGGTGTTGTCGTCATGATCATGCTTGGAATTCTCCTGCAAAGCGGGATGAGAGACGGACAGCGGTTGCCGGTTGTCTAGCGTGCGGTGTCACGCAGCTCGGGGTGTGCAGCACGGTATGCGGGTTTCTCTGCGTACGTGTCGTACCGCGCTGTGCCGCTGTCATTGCTTGACCGGCAGGTCCCGGTGTTCGCTGTAGTCGGCGCGGTTGCGCATGTGATCGGCCGTTGCCGCGAATGCCTGCATGAGCTGTCGACGCAAGCCTTCGTCTATCGCCATGTCGTCGAGCGCCATAGACATACAGCCCATCCATTGATCGCGCGCATGACTGTCGATGGCGAACGGCAGGTGGCGTTGCCGCAGGCGCGGATGCCCATAGCGCTCGATGTACAGGTCCGGGCCGCCGAGCCAGCCGGACAGAAACAGAAACAGTTTTTCGCGCGATCCCCGCAAGCTCTTGGCGTGCATGTCGCGGATGCCAGCGGCCGCGGGTTCGGAATCCATATAATCGTAAAAGCGATCCACGAGTTCGCGGATACGGGCCTCGCCGCCGATGCGTTCGTACGGTGTCGACTCAGTCATGCAGACGGTCCATATCGATGGGGACCCGCTCAATATGCCATCTCGGCACTGCCCAACTCCAGAACTCGCTGACGGATTTGATTGCCGTCGAGGGGGAACTCTGCCCAAGATGGCGCCACGCCGCTGACAGCGTCTGCACGGGATGGGTTTCATCCACCGGATGCGCGTCGTCGCGCTTGCTGAGTTTACTGCCGTCGGTCGCGTACACCAACGGCACGTGCGCATACGCAGGATGCGCATACCCGAGCTGGGTCTGCAGCCAGACTTGTCGCGGCGTCGACCACAGCAGGTCGGCACCACGTACGACGTGTGTGATTCCCTGTTCGTGATCATCGACGACGACAGCCAATTGGTACGCGGTGTAACCATCGATACGTTTGACGACGAAGTCGCCGAGTGCGTTGCGGAGATTCTGTGTAATGGGGCCGCATACGCGGTCGAGTACCGTGATCTCGGCGTCCGGCACGGCGACGCGCCATGCCGCAGCGGCACCGATGGCCGGAGGGTCGATCCGGCAGGTACCCGGGTAGATTGGCCCTTCCGGGCCACTGCGTGTCGACGTTTCGGTCACCTGTTTGCGGCTGCAGTTGCAGCGGTACGCATCGCCTTTCTTGACCAGCGTTTCGAGTGCATACGCGTAAAGCCGCCTTCGTTCACTCTGTCTGACGGGGGTGCCATCCCAAGTCATGCCGAAACGTTGCAGACTGCCGAGGATGAGCGGTTCCGCATCGGGTCGGCGCCGGATCTCGTCGACATCCTCGATACGCACCAACCATTCGCCGCCGCAACTGCGCGCGTCCGCGAAGCTCGCCACGGCGGCGACGAGCGAGCCGAAATGCAACGGGCCCGTGGGTGACGGCGCGAATCGTCCGCGATAGTTCGGTGCAGGCATGGTCGGGCGTAGTGGACGAACATTTTCGGCAGTGGCGTTACGCAAACGACGCATCGCCGGGCCGGTGATTGCGGCGTATTCTAACGTGGTCCACGTCGCCAGGTGGGGCGCCGGCAATATTCACAGAGTGTGTGGGCACTCGATCGCCTTTTTTGGGTAACCTCACGCGTTTTGGAAGTTGGGAGTATCGTGATGGCCGAGCTGGAAGCATTGGTGTTCGATGTCGATGGCACACTCGCCGACACCGAGCGCGATGGACACCGGGTTGCGTTCAACCGCGCATTCGAAGACGCCGGTCTCGACTGGGAATGGGACGTGCCTCTCTATGGCCGCTTGTTGAGTGTGACGGGGGGCAAGGAACGAATTCGTTACTATCTCGACGAATTCAATCGCGGCTTCGCCCGGCCCGCTGCGCTGGATGAGTTCATTGCGGGTCTGCATCGCGCCAAGACGGCGCATTACATGGCGCTCATGGCCGAG
>JAGRHA010000266.1 GCA_020445205.1 Gammaproteobacteria bacterium | reverse complement strand
TTCTGGGTCACGATCGGTATTCCGGTGTCGTTCATGGCGACGCTGGCGATCCTGTATGTGGCCGGCGGCAGCATCAACATGATCTCGATGTTCGCCCTGATCATGGCGCTCGGGATCATCGTCGACGACGCGATCGTCGTCGGCGAGGACGCGCTCACGCATTACCAACGCGGTGAGAGTTCACTGCAGGCCGCCGAGGGTGGCGCGCGGCGCATGTTCGCACCCGTGATGTCGTCATCGCTCACCACGATCGCGGCGTTCATCCCGCTGTTCGCGATCACCGGCGTGATCGGCAATATCCTCGGCGATATCCCGTTCGTGATCGTGTGCGTGATTCTCGCCTCGCTGGTCGAGAGTTTCCTGATCCTGCCCGGGCATCTGCGGCACAGCTTCAAAGGACTGCAGAAGCGTGCGCCAAGCCGCTTCCGCCAACGTTGGGACGCCGGCTTCGCGCGTTTCCGCGACGGCGGTTTCCGCCGCCTCGTCACCTGGGCGGTCAACAATCGTCTGGTCATCGTGGCGATCGCACTGGCGACGGTAATCGTGCTGATCGGTCTGCTGCGCGGCGGCCGGATGGGGTTCAGTTTCTTCCCCAACCTCGAAGGCAACATCATTGTCGCGAGTGCCAATTTCGTTGCTGGCACGCCGCCCGACCGGGTTGAGCGATTCATCGGCGAAGTCGAAAAGGCGCTGTACGCAACCAACGAATCTTTCGGCGGTCATCTGGTGACGACGCACAACGTGGCCACGGGACGGGGATTCTTTTCCAACGGACGCCAGGACCAGACCGGCGATCAGTTCGCGTCCGTGACGGTCGAACTGATCCCGTCGGACGCGCGCGCGGTGCGCAACGAGACCTTCATCGAAAACTGGCAGCAGCGTGTCACGCGTCCAGCCGGCCTCGAGTACTTCACCATCACCTCGCGCACGGGCGGACATCCGGGGCGTGATCTGGAGATCCGCCTGACCGGTGGTGAGGCCGAGCCGCTGAAGAATGCGGCGATCGAACTCTCGGATGCGCTGGCCGCGATCGCCGGCGTGCAGGCGATCGAGGACGACATGCCGTACGGCCAGCAACAGCTCGTGTTCCACCTCAGTCCGCTCGGTGAATCGCTGGGTCTGAGTGTCGACGATGTCGGGCGCCAGCTGCGCGCCGCGTTCGATGGCGAACTCGCGCAGATCTTCAACGAAGGCGACGAAGAGGTCGAAGTGCGCGTGATGCTGCCGGATCGCGAGCGCTACCGTTTGTCGGCACTCGAAGATTTCAACGTGTTCCTCGCCAATGGCGCCACGGCACCGCTGCTGTCGGTCGTCGATCTCGACGAGCGTCGCGGTTTCAAGGCGGTGCGTCACGCCGAGGGGCGGCTGGCCGTGACCGTGTACGCGGACGTCGACAAGAAGACCGCGAACGCCAACGCGATCCGCGCGCAGTTGCGCAGCGAGCTGTTGCCGGAACTGGCGGCACGCTACGGCCTGCACTGGGAGTTCACGGGCCGCGCCGAGGATCAGCGCGAGACCGCCGGCGACATGCAGCGCGGGGCCCTGTTCGCACTGGCGATGATCTACATCGTGCTGGCCTGGGTGTTCGGCTCGTACGGATGGCCGCTGGTGGTGATGGCGATCATTCCATTCGGTGTCGTCGGCGCGCTGTTCGGTCACTACCTCATGGATATCACACCGACCATCCTGTCGATGTTCGGTCTGTTCGCGCTGTCAGGGATCGTGGTCAACGACTCGATCATCCTCGTGGTGTTCTACAAGCACCTGCGCGAAAAGGGCATGGCCGTCCAGGACGCGATCGTCGAGGCCGCCTGCCAGCGTCTGCGCGCGGTGCTGTTGACTTCGTTGACGACGATCGCCGGGCTGCTGCCGCTGCTGTTCGAGACCTCGCTGCAGGCGCAGTTCCTGATACCCATGGCCGTGTCGATCTCGTTCGGACTGGCGTTCGCCACATTCCTCGTGCTGTTGCTCGTGCCGACGCTGCTGTCCGCGCTGGAGGGCTTCCGCCTGCGCTATCTGAGTCGCGCGGAAGAATCCGATGACGTGCAAGCCGTGACCGCGATGGAATCGGAGCGATCGTAAACGCCGGCCACCTGCGTTGCGTGCGGCAGGGCTGCGGCGCATGCACCGAGGGCTTCGGGTGTGGCGTTGGCGACGTACGAGATGTCGTGGGTCAGGCGTCGCGGCAGACGTTGATCATCTCGATTGCGGCGTTGGAGAGGCTACGCCGGCGGTGTGTCACGGCGCCGAGTTCACGTGACAGCTGCATGCCGTCGACCTCGACCTCGCGGACCTTGTCATCGAGCACGGTCGCCGGCAGCAGACTCCAGCCGAGGCCGGTCGCGACCAGCATGTGCAGCGTTTCCAGGTAGTTCGTCGCCATGCCGACACGCAGCTGGCTGCCGGCGTCGCGCACGGCACGTTCGAGGATCGCACGCGTGTAGGTCGTGCTGCCGGGCAGCACGGCGGGGTATTCGAGCAGCTCGGCCAGCGTCACCTTGCCACGCGCGGCGAGGGGATGGTCGACGGCGACCATGAAAGCCAGGGGGTCGTCCCAGATCGTCTGCAGGGTAAGGCTGGCCGGCGGCTCGTGCGGCAGCGTCACGATGGCCAGCTCGACATCGCCGGTCTCGACCGCCCGGCACGCGGCCTCGGAATCCATGAAGCGGATATCGAGCTCGACCAGCGGAAAATGTTCGGTAAAGCGTTTCAGCGGCAACGGCAGGCGATGCAGACCTATGTGGTGGCTGGTGCCCATCACCAGGCGGCCACGCACCTCGCCCGAGAGGTCCGCGACTATGCGCTTGAGTTCACGCGCGTCGTTGATCAGACGCCGCGCGCGCGGCAGCAGGACATTGCCGGCGGCGGTCAGCGAAACGCGCCGGCCGATGCGGTCGAACAGGCGCGCGTCGAGCTCGGATTCGAGCTGCGCGACGCGCTTGCTGACGGCCGGCTGCGTGAGATACAGCGCTTCGGCCGCGGCGGAGAACGAACCCTGGTCGGC
The DNA here is from genome assembly GCA_020445205.1 of Gammaproteobacteria bacterium. Lineage (GTDB taxonomy): Bacteria > Pseudomonadota > Gammaproteobacteria > Chromatiales > Chromatiaceae > Thiosocius. Next base: position 4,759 of record JAGRHA010000266.1, on the reverse strand, counting down.
GACCTCGACGAAGGCCTGCAGTGCAGCGATTTCCATTATTCCAATTAAGAATGAGTAAAATGAAAAACATGAATTTGTGTTATTCATTCTAGACGCTAAGGTTAACGGCGTCAGGTGCTGCGCCGGTGTCTGCCGCGAGCGGACACCGCGACGGCGTGCAAACCAGGAAAACGTCCATGAAGCCAAGAACTCTGTACGACAAACTGTGGGATGCGCACGTGGTGCGTGAGGAAGCCGACGGCACGACGCTGCTGTATATCGATCGTCACCTGGTCCACGAGGTCACCTCGCCGCAGGCATTCGAGGGTTTGCGGCTCGCGCATCGCCCGGTCTGGCGCGCGCAGGCCAACCTGGCCACGGCCGACCACAATGTCCCCACCACCGATCGCAGCAAGGGCATCGCCGACCCGGTGTCGCGTGTGCAGGTCGAGACGCTGGACCAGAACTGCGCCGAGTTCGAGATCGTCGAGTTCGGCATGAACGATCCGCGTCAGGGCATCGTGCACGTCGTCGGCCCCGAGCAGGGTGCCACCTTGCCGGGCATGACGGTGGTCTGCGGTGATTCGCACACCTCGACGCACGGCGCCGTCGGCGCGCTCGCGCACGGCATCGGCACCTCTGAGGTCGAGCACGTGCTGGCGACCCAGTGCCTGCTGCAGAAGAAATCGAAATCGCTGCTGATCGTCGTCGATGGCCATGTCGGCCCCGGGGTGACGGCAAAAGATATCGTGCTCGCGATCATCGGCCGCATCGGGACCGCGGGCGGCACCGGGTATGCGATCGAGTTCAGTGGCCAGGCCATCCGCGATCTCTCGATCGAGGGCCGCATGACCGTGTGCAACATGGCGATCGAGGCGGGTGCGCGCGCGGGTTTCGTCGCCGTGGACGACAAGACGATCGATTACGTGAAAGGGCGGCCGTTCGCTCCGGGGCCCGAACACTGGGACCAGGCTGTCGCCTATTGGAACACGCTGCACAGTGACGATGGTGCCGAGTTCGATGAAGTGGTGGTGATACCCGCGGACGAGATCCAGCCGCAGGTCACCTGGGGCACTTCTCCCGAGATGGTGGTGGCGGTCGGCGACCGCGTACCGGACCCGGCGCGCGAGTCGGATGCCGTGAAAGCCGACGGCATGCGTCGTGCGCTGCAGTACATGGGCCTGGACGCCGGCACACCGATTCGCGACATCGCGGTCGACAAGGTGTTCATCGGCTCGTGCACCAATTCGCGCATCGAGGATCTGCGTGCCGCGGCGGCCGTCGCCAAGGGCCGCAAGGTCGCAGGCAACGTCAAGCAGGCGCTCGTGGTGCCGGGTTCGGGTCTGGTCAAGTCGCAGGCCGAAGACGAGGGGCTGGATCAGATCTTCATCGACGCCGGCTTCGAATGGCGCGAGCCGGGCTGTTCGATGTGCCTGGCGATGAATGCCGATCGGCTGGAGCCCGGTGAACGTTGCGCATCGACCTCGAATCGCAACTTCGAGGGGCGCCAGGGGCAGGGCGGCCGCACGCATCTGGTGAGCCCCGCGATGGCCGCCGCCGCTGCGATCGCCGGCCATTTCGCCGATGTGCGTGATCTCGGTTGACGCGATGATACGCGTGCCTGGAGTGGCGGCCTTCGACGTGCCGGCGGGCCACGATGTGACGAATGCATGCGACGCGCGTGGCGTCGCCGTGAGGTAGAGATGGACAAGTTCGATACGTTTACCGGTGTGGTGTGTCCGTTGGATCGTTCCAATGTCGATACCGACGCGATCATCCCGAAACAATTTCTGAAATCGATCAAGCGCACGGGGTTCGGCCCGAACCTGTTCGACGAATGGCGTTACCTCGATCACGGCGAACCCGGTATGGACAACAGCCAGCGGCCGCTCAACCCGGATTTCGTGCTCAACGATCCGCGCTATGCGGGCGCCAGTATCCTGCTTGCGCGCGAAAACTTCGGCTGCGGCTCGTCGCGCGAGCACGCGCCCTGGGCACTGACCGATTACGGCTTCAAGGTCATCATCGCACCGAGCTTCGCCGACATCTTCTTCAACAACAGCTTCAAGAACGGCCTGCTGCCGATCGCACTCAACGCGGCGACGGTGGACCAGCTGTTCGAGGCCGCGGGCGGTGAGCAGGCGCTGCAGCTGACGGTCGACCTCGCGGCGCAGCAGATCCGCGGTGTCGGTGACGAAGCGATCGGTTTCGATGTCGATGCGTTCCGCAAGCACTGCCTGTTGCAGGGCCTCGACGACATCGGCCTGACGTTGCAGCACGTGGACGAGATCAAGGCCTACGAGGCGCGTCGCCGCGTCGACGCGCCGTGGTTGTTTTGACCTATCCGGCACGCCACGCGGCGTAATCGAATCGCAGCGATCACGCGGAGCGCCTGCCGCCCCCGGGATTTCGCCAGACAACGAGGAAAAACAGCAGTGAGCAAAAGAGTACTGGTCCTGCCCGGGGACGGAATCGGGCCCGAGATCGTCGCCGAGGCGGTGAAGGTTCTGGACAAGCTGGCCGGCGAAGGGCTCGACATCGAGCTCGACGAGGGCCTGATCGGTGGCGCCGCCTACGATGCGGTCGGTACGCCGTTGCCGCAGGCGACGCTCGATATGGCCCGCGAGTCGAACGCCGTGTTGCTCGGCGCCGTCGGCGGGCCGAAGTGGGAGCCGCTCGAAATCGCCGTGCGCCCCGAGAAAGGGTTGCTCGGTCTGCGTGCGGAGCTCGGGTTGTTCTCCAACCTGCGTCCCGCGATGCTCTATCCGCAGCTCGCCGATGCATCGAGCCTGCGCGCCGAGATCGTCGCTGGCCTCGACATCATGATCGTGCGCGAATTGACCGGCGGTATCTATTTCGGTCAGCCGCGCGGTGTGCGCACGCTCGACAACGGTGAGCGCCAGGGTTTCAACACCCTCGTCTACGCCGAACACGAGATCGAGCGCATCGTGCGCTCGGCGTGCGAGATCGCGATGAAACGTGGCAAGCGCGTGTGTTCGGTCGACAAGGCCAATGTGCTCGAATGCACCGAGCTCTGGCGTGAGGTCGCGACGCGCGTGGTCAAGGACGAGTATCCGGAGATCGCGTTGTCGCATATGTACGTCGACAACGCCGCGATGCAGTTGATCAAGTGGCCGAAGCAGTTCGACGTGATGGTCACGACCAACATGTTTGGCGACATCCTGTCCGATGCCGCCGCCATGTTGACCGGTTCGATCGGCATGCTGCCTTCGGCGTCACTGAACGAAAAGGGACAGGGCATGTACGAGCCGATCCATGGCTCGGCGCCGGACATCGCGGGCAAGGGGGTCGCCAATCCCATCGCGACCATTCTGTCGGTGTCGATGATGTTGCGTTACAGCCTCGACGAGGCGGCAATCGCCGATCGCATCGACGCGGCCGTCGTTGCGGTTCTCGATCAGGGCCTGCGTACCCCGGACATCATGTCGAACGGCATGACCGAAGTGGACTGCGCAGGGATGGGCGATGCGGTGCTCGCAGCGCTGTGAATGGGTTTGGCGTCGCGCGGTTTTCGTGCATGAAGACCGCCGGGCGCTGCAGGGATCGATGCCGCGGTGCGTGCGAAACGCAGGTGCGGCGGGTGCCGATGATGACGTGCGTCGCGTCGTCAGGGTGTTCAGATATTCGTAGCAGGTGAAAGCGATGATCAAGACGGTGGGTTTCGTGGGTTGGCGCGGCATGGTCGGCTCGGTGCTGATGGATCGCATGCGCGAGGAAAACGATTTCGCGCGGATCGAGGAGCCGGTGTTCTTCACGACCTCGCAGGTCGGCAAGCCCGGCCCCGATATCGGCCGGCCGGTGGCGGCGCTCAAGGATGCCGGTGACATCGAAGAACTGGCGAAGATGGATGTCATCGTCACCTGTCAGGGTGGCGACTACACCAAACAGGTGTTCGCACCGCTGCGCAACGCGGGCTGGAAAGGCTACTGGATCGATGCCGCGTCGGCGCTGCGTATGGCCGATGATTCGGTCATCGTCCTCGATCCCGTCAACCTGCCCGTGATCGAGCAGGCGCTGGTCGACGGCAAGAAGGATTTCATCGGTGGCAACTGCACCGTGAGTCTGATGCTCATGGCACTGGGTGGCCTGTTCAATGCCGATCTCGTCGAATGGGCGACATCGATGACCTACCAGGCAGCGTCGGGTGCGGGCGCCAAGAACATGCGCGAACTGCTGGCACAGATGGGTGTGCTCAAGTCCAGCGTCTCCGACCTGCTGGCCGATCCCACGTCGGCCATTCTCGACATCGATCGCACGGTGACCGACACGCTGCGCGGCGACACGTACCCGATCGACAATTTCGGTGCGCCGCTGGCGGGCAGCCTGATCCCATGGATCGACGTCGCACTGGACAACGGTCAGAGCAAGGAAGAGTGGAAAGGCTTCGCCGAAACCAACAAGATCCTCGGTCGCATGGACTCGCCGGTACCGATCGACGGCACCTGTGTACGCATCGGGGCCATGCGCTGCCATAGCCAGGCGTTGACGATCAAACTCAAGCGCGATGTGCCGCTCGACGAGATCGAACAGATGCTCGACGAGGCCAATGCGTGGTCCAAGGTCGTACCCAACGACCGTGCGGTCACTGTGCAGGAACTCACGCCGGCCAAGGTGACGGGTACCCTGAGCGTACCGGTGGGCCGTCTGCGCAAAATGAACCTGGGACCGCAGTACCTGAATGCGTTCACCGTCGGGGATCAATTGTTGTGGGGAGCGGCCGAACCGTTGCGCCGAATGCTGCAGATCCTCATGGCAAAGT
>JAGRHA010000265.1 GCA_020445205.1 Gammaproteobacteria bacterium | reverse complement strand
GGCCTCGGCGTGGCGTTTCATGCCAAACCCGTGGTGCGCGCAAACGCGCGGCACAGCATCTCCACGCTGGGCCTCGACAGCATCCTCTACCTGCTCGGTGTACGTGACCGCGAGGTGATCGAATGAGAATCCCACTGACCATCCTGGCGATCGTCGCCCTGATACTGCTCGCGTCCGTGCTGTTCGCGCCGACGCCCGGGCCCGATGCGATCCAGGCTCGTACCGATCTGCCGTGGCAGATACGCGTCAACGCCGATGGCAGCAGCCACGTATTCGACCTCGATCTCGGCCGCGCCACGCTGGCCGACGCCATGGACAAATTCGGCGGACTCGAAGGACTGGCGGTGTTCGAACCCAAGCAGGGTCCGTTGGCCCTCGAAGGCTACTTCGGTACGGTACAGATGGGACCACTGCAGGCCAAGGTGATCGTCGGCCTCGAGGCCGGCGAAGACGAACTGCAGGTCCTGCGCGCCCGCGCAAGCGCCCGCGAGGGCTCGCCGAGCGGCGATTGGAAATACAAACTCAACGACGCGCCCAGCGAGCACCTGCAGCGCCGCGTCGCCGTGATCAGCTATGTGCCGGGTACGCGCAGCCTGGACGCCGGATTCTTCCGTCAGCGCTTTGGCGAACCCGCGGCAACCCTGCGCGAATCGGAGCATGCCGTGAGCTGGTTTTATCCTGATCGCGGCGTGTCGATCCTCATTGACGACGATGCGCGCGAGGTACTCGAGTACGTCGCGCCGCGCGACTTCGTCATGCCCGAGGGTGTGACACCCAATAGCGCGGCAAACGACGCGTCGCTGCGTTGAACATGCGGCAGGCCGGTTTGTGGCGTCAGGTCGATCGTGCGTCTATCCGGCACGCACGATGGCGTCCATCTTGTGCTTGGCTGTGTCCCACGCCGGCCCCGCGTTGTTGCCGTCGGCCATGAGTTCCATCAGGCGATAGGCGATCTCACGCTGCGACGGCGACAGATCGCGTAGCTTGACGAGCTTGAACAGATAACCCGCCTGTTCGAATTCCAACGTCGACACCAGGGCATACAGCGTAAGCGCCGCGGCCGAGTGCGGTGCTGCAGCGATCTGCTCCAGCACCTCGTCGAGCACGGATGTCATCCAAGCACGCGACTGATCTGGCAGGCGACAGCGAAGCTGCCCTCGCCGCCCTCGACCTGGGTGCAACGCAGCACGCGCACCTCGGCATTCATGGGCGGCGTGATGTCGTTGATGGGCTTGATCTCGAGCATCAGTGTGGCGTTCGGTTCGATCTGGCGATCGAGCCACATCAACAAGCCGCCGCCGCTGAGATTCTTGACGATCGCGCCGCCGCCATCACCGTCGACGACCTGGAAACTGGCCGGGCACTCGATCTCCATGCGCGGGTAATTGCGTTTCTCGCTGTAGTCCAGCATCCACCCTCCCTCGGGAATCTCTGTCGCCGCGCTAACGGCGTTATGACGACGACCCGGTCATGCGCGCCAGGCCTCCAACGCACGCAGGCATGCCGCGTTGAGCTGGCTGGCACGCTGTGCGGTGTCCGCTTCAGTGTAGCAACGCAGTTCGGGGGCGTTGCCCGACGGCCGCAAATGCACGACCTCGTCGTTGGCGAACGTCATGCGCAATCCGTCGGTCTCATCGGTCGCCACCGGCACGCCCAGTTCCGGCAGCATGTCAGCCGCGCTGGCCGGCTCGCGTGCCAGGTCGGCAATACGCCCGACACTGATCTCGGTCGGGAAGTTTTTCAGCCGGTCGCTCGCCGTGAAACGCGCCGGCAGCAGCTCGTCGAGCTGCGACACGGGCACGCCCTGTCGTTGTGCCAACAACATCACGGCGAGGGCGACGATCGCGGCATCGCGCGTCGGCAATGCACTGAGTACATGTCCGTCGAGCTCGATCGGCGACAGCGTCAGGAACCCCCCGTTGGCCTCGTAGCCGACGACACGACTGGCACCGGCATCGACAGCATCCATCATGCCCTCGATCACATACGGTGAGCCGATACGCGTGCGCGTGACCGCCGGAAACCAGTCCGACTTCTCCAGTGCCGTGTTGCTGCTCACGGGCGTCACCACGGCATCGGCGTCGAGATAACGGGCGGCGAGGATGCCGACCACGTCACCACGCAGCCAGCGCCCGTTCTCATCGCCGACCAATGGTCGGTCACCGTCACCATCGGCCGACACCAGCAGATCGAAACGCTCGTCCTGAGCCCACTCACGCGCCAATGCGACATCCTCTTCTCGCACCGCTTCGGTGTCGACGGGGATGAACTGATCCGAGTAGCCGCGACGGATCACATCGGCACCGAGTCCACCGAAGATCTCGGTCAGCACCGCCGCAGCGACGCTCGAATGCTCGTACACCAGCACACGCGTGCCGCTGAGACACTGGGCCGGCAGGAAATCCAGATAGCGCGCGACGTAGCGCCGATAGGCGGTGCTGTCTTCGGCTGGCAGCGCCGGCCGATCGACAAAGCAGCCGGCATCGTCGAACAACGCGCGCGGCGCACTCACCACCTGTTCGCGTATGCCGGCCTCGTCGGCCTTGAGCACTTCGCCGTCCGGCTTGTTGAATTTGATGCCATTGCGATCGTCGGGGATGTGGCTGCCCGTCACCATGAGACTGGCGATGCGCTCGGCGAGCGCATAGGCCACGACCGCGGGGCTTGGGATGCGACCGCAATTGATCGGCTGGTAACCGAGATCGTCGATTGCTGCCGCGGCTGCCGCCATGATGCGTGGTGTGCTGGGACGGAAATCGCCGGCCAGCGCGACCGCGTCGCCGGGATGGATGACGTTCAGCTTTTCGAGATACTGCACGAAGCCGACTGTGTACAGGTAGCAGACCCGGTCGGTCATGGCGTCGGCCAGGCCGCGCGCGCCACTGGTGCCGAACCCGACCCCGCTCTGCGCCATCAGCTCGGCGATGGCCACCGTCTCCGATCTATCGCTCATTGCGCGTCTGACAAGCCCCGACGGCGGGATTCTATCAGCATGCCGGGCCCTGGGTGCCAGCCATCAATCATGCCACCAGCTCAGGTACAGTCCGCCCCAGATATGTTCGTCCGGCGCCTTGGCGAGACGCGTGTCGCCGGCCTTGGCGTTGATCGCGAACGTGAGCTGCACGCCGGGCAGGCCTCCCGTGACGCCGACCGCGCCTTCCCAAACCAGGCGCCGCATGTCGCTGCCGCCCACGGTGACCTCGCTGTCGCGAAACTGACCCTGCAACAGGGCGTCGTAGGCGACGGCACGCAGCCGCCCCGCAGTCCAGAAATAGAGTTGCCGACGTTGTGGCGAAGGCACGAAATTGCCGCGGTTGACCGGGTCGTATGGCGTGCTCCAGAAAGGTCCGCGCTGCATGCCGAGACGCGCCATGAGACCAAAGGCGGCATTGGTCTGGAAACCGAGATTGGCTTCCCAGTTGCGCGCCAGGTCCCAGCCGCGTCCCTGCGCCAGCAGTTTGCCGCCGGCGACGCGCAAGCGCAGGGTCGGTTCACCGCCGTCGGAGATCTGATGGTCCCAGCCTTCCGGATCGACGGGCTCGTCCGTGTCGAACTCCTCGCGCACCCACCCGTGCAATTCGGTCTGCACGTCGCGCGCGACATCGAGTCCGAGTGCCCCGACCATGAATTCGACGCCGAGCACACGGTCGTCGTCGGCGACGACCTTCTTGTTCGACAGGTACAGCAACGACGCATACGGGCGGTCGTCGCGGATCGGCGCCGGGTTGCCGATGTCGTCGGGCGTGTAGGTCACGGCGCCGAACTGGTAACTCTGGTAGAGCCGGCCGCAGGCACGGTCGAAGCCGACCATGGGTTCGAGCAGCTCGAGGATGTCGCGATAGACGCGTAGCGGGCCACGGTCGTGGAACACCTCGAATCCAAGGCCCATGGTGTAGTCGCGATCGCGGTTGGTGGCCGGCACGAACATATCCTGGTCGATGTAGAAACCGACCCCAAGGCCGTCGACATCGGCAGGCGCAACACAGCTTTCGGCAGCGGCGTGGCCGGCAGCGAGCAAGGCGAGGACGAACAGCAGGCGCATGGTGATTGCGGGCGGTAAAGCGTTGCGGCCGACTATAACCGCACTCGCCAAGCCGGGCAGCAGTGATTAACCTTGCGCTCTTCGTCGACCAGGAGATGCGCATGCAGATCGGAACCCCCCTCAGCAGTTCAGCGACGCGCGTGATGTTGCTCGGTTCCGGGGAGCTCGGCAAAGAGGTCATCATCGCCCTGCAGCGACTCGGCGTGGAGGTCATCGCCGTGGATCGCTACGCGAACGCGCCCGGACATCAGGTCGCGCATCGCGCCCATGTCATCGACATGACGGACCGCGTTGCGTTGCGCGCACTCATCGAGCAGGAGAAACCGCACCTCGTGGTTCCCGAGATCGAGGCCATCGCGACGGACCTGCTGGTCGATATGGAGAGCGCGGGCGAAGTCACCGTGATCCCCACAGCGCGCGCCGCGCAGCTGACCATGAACCGCGAAGGGATCCGCCGCCTCGCCGCCGAGACCCTCGGCCTGCCGACCTCGGCCTACGCCTTTGCCGACAGCCTCGACGAGGTACGCGCGGCGGCCGCCGATATCGGTTTTCCGTGCATCATCAAGCCGGTGATGTCGTCGTCGGGCAAAGGCCAATCCACGGTGCGAGACGCCGAAGGTCTGCAAACCGCCTGGGAATACGCGCTGAGCGCAGGACGGGTCAACCGCGGCCGTGTCATCGTCGAACAAATGGTGGCGTTCGACTACGAGATCACGCTACTGACCGTACGCGCGCTCGGCACCGACGGCGATATCCAGACCCACTTCTGCGCGCCGATCGGCCACCGCCAGGAAAGCGGCGACTATGTCGAGAGCTGGCAACCGCAAGCGATGTCGCCGTTGGCGCTCGAACGCGCGCAGACGATCGCAGCACGCATCACGGCCGAACTCGGTGGCCGTGGGCTGTTCGGGGTCGAGTTGTTCGTGCGCGGTGACGAGGTACTGTTCAGTGAGGTGAGTCCGCGGCCGCACGATACCGGCATGGTAACCATGATCACCCAGTACCAGAACGAGTTCGCCCTGCATGCACGCGCCGTGCTCGGCCTGCCCGTGGACACCCGCCAGGCCGCCATCGGTGCGAGCGCGGTGATCTACGGTGGCGTCGACGCCGAGGGGATCGTTTTCGACGGCGTCGCAGAGGCCCTGGCGTTCCCCGACAGCGAAGTCCGGCTGTTCGGCAAGCCCGTCAGCTTTGTGCGCCGGCGCATGGGGGTCGCACTGGCACGCGCTGAAAACACCGATCAGGCACGCGACAGGGCGGCGAAGATCGCCGCGACCGTGAAACCCCATCCGGCATAACCCTGAGACCCGACGCGAAATATCGCGCCCGCCTTAGGGTTACTCCGAGGGTGGACCGACGAGTTAACAGGAACGTGATCTGCGTCACGTTTTTAGGAACCGAACTCGACTAGACATTACACCTCACTGCCGCGTCCGAATCCGGGCGCGATCGGTGCGCCTGAGGCGCAACAAAAATAAATAGCTGAAAAATCATTGCCTTCAGTTTACCGTTGCCGACTTTTCGCCGGCTCTGCAAGCGCTGACCGCAGCGGTTTTGCCGGGTGTTGCACGGGACGTGAGCGAGGGTCGCCACCCTGGCCAATCTCGGACGAAGAGGTGTGCTACGCGACGCCTGCGTGGTCATCTCGCGGGGCATTTCCGCCTCACCGGAGAACAGGGCGACGCGAAATATCGCGCCAACCGGTTACGAAGCGATATTTCGCGACGACAATCCGCGGATAGGTGTTAGAAGTCTATTAGCAAATCGGGTAAGTCGCTGCCGGAAAAGGAAAAAGTAATTTGGCACACTGGTTGCTATAGGGTAACTCGCCAAATCACGAATGCGGTATCGCAGTTCAATGTCCATAGAGAGTTCGGACAAGGTGGAACAGATGCAAACGACTTATTCACCATCGGGTGCTAACCAGCCGGACGATCGCGCCGGCACCATGCTCAGTGTAGCGGGGCTCGTCGCGTGGCTTTCGGCCATGTTGCTGGCGATTGCCGGCCCGCTCCTGGGGATCACGGTGCCGCCGTTGCTGATCGTGGGAATGGTGGTGTTCTCCGGTGCATTCTCGGTGTTGTCGCTTCCTCGGCTGATAGGCCTCGGCAAGCACGACGACGAGGATCACGGTCGCCACGCGTGACCGATTTCGACCCAGTGATGTTCTCCGAGTAAGTAATAACGAGCGAAATTCCGTACGAACGGTTCACACCCCCGGTTTCCGGGGGTTTTTTTTGCGCCGTTGCCGGCCCGCCTCAAAGGACGGCGCGTGTGGCGACGAACGGTATTTCCCTCGTTCGGCGTATTCACGCAGAATGCTCGGAAAACAGCCCGTCCGGCCGCGCGGCACCCGCCGCCTGGAACCGAGCAAGGGCAGACTGACGTGCCGCTGACAATAAGAACGAAGCTGATCACCTACACGGCCGTGCCGGTGGTGGTGGTTTACCTGGTGCTGCTGGTACTGGGCATGAACCACCTCAAGAACGGCCTCGAGCGCGATGCCAAAACGCTGCTAAGCGAACACGCACGCCACCAGGCGGCCCGCCTGGCACTGGTCATGTCGCAGGCGACGGTGCTCGCGGAGAGCCTTGGCGACCTAACACTCGCCGACCCGCGGCAGTCCCAGGAACTCCTCTACGCCCACCTCATCGACGGCCTGCGGCGCACACCCATGGTGAATACCGCCGCCGTGCAGCTGCTCAGTCCGCAACGCAGCGCATTCATGCGACGCGGTATCGCCAGCGGCCGCCAGCTGCGTCCTGAGGAAGCCCTCGACCAGACGCCGGGTTGGCACGTCGACAACCACACACTGGGGTTCAACCGCCCGATCCACCACGCCGGACACCGTGTCGGTGCGAGCTGGATCGCCTTGTCCATCGCTGACCTGTACGACGAGATCGAACGCCTGCGCAGTCCCGATATCGAGTTCCTGATTCGAGCCTCGGACGGCACCCTGCTACCGCCGCCCGCCAACCAATGGACAGGGACTCTGCCGACAGATGCCTTTCCGCAAAAGCCAGTCGCCGATCGTGTGCAGACGATCCGTTTCCAGCGTGGCGCGGCGGACTACTGGCTCATCGACGCACAACTGCCGGGCTATCCGTGGTGGGTCACCGCGGTAATCCGCACGCGAACCGCCCTGGCCGACGCCCAACGCGAAGTGGTGCTCATCGCCACCGGACTGCTACTGTCGCTGCTGGCGATCGTGATGATCATCGGCACCGTCGCACGCCAGATCACGCGCCCGCTGGTCGCCCTCGACGACGTCGTCGGACGCATCGCCATCGGCGATTTCGACGTCGCCCCCGAGGTGCGTTCTGACGACGAGCTCGGACGCCTGGCCAAGGCGATTGCGCGCATGGCCGGACACATCGCCGATCGCGAGCAATTGCTGCGCAGCTCACACCAGGTGCTCGAGCAACGCGTTTCCGAGCGCACCGCGGCACTGCAGACCAGCAACGTGCGGCTGCTGCAACAGATTGACGAAACCCGCCGCACGCAGGAAGCACTGCGCGAGGCCACAGAGCAGGCACAGCGCGCCAACCGCGCCAAATCGGAGTTCCTGTCGAACATGTCGCACGAGCTGCGCACGCCGTTGCACGGGGTGCTCGGCTATGCGCAGATCATGCGCCGTGAGCCAAAGATCGAGGCTGCGCAGCGCGAAAACCTGCTGGCCATCGAACGCTGCGGGCAGCATCTGCTGACGCTGATCAACGACATCCTCGACCTGACGCGGATCGAGGCCGGGGAAATGCGCGTCGAACGGCAGTTGACCGACCTGCCGCAACTCATCGACGACGTCTGCACAATCGTGGCTCAGCGTGCGGCACAGAAGGGGCTGACGCTGCGCCGTGAGGTGTCGCTGGACACCCCGAGGATCATCCATACGGACCCTGTCCGCCTGCGCCAGATCCTACTCAACCTGCTCAGCAACGCGGTCAAGTTCACCCACACCGGCACCGTGGTACTCACGGTCGAAACCGAACCCGATGGCATGGCGGCGTTCACGGTGAGCGACAGCGGCATCGGCATACCGGCGGACAAACTCGAGGCGATTTTCGATGCCTTCCAACAAGCCAGTGACGGCCAGGCCGTCGACGGTACCGGGCTTGGTCTGGCGATCAACCAGCGTCTGATCCGCCTGCTCGGCGGCGAACCACTGAAGGTCGAGAGCACGCCGGGAACGGGTAGTCGCTTCAGCTTTCGCCTGCCGATCGGCGACACCGCGCAGCCCAGTTCGCTCGAACACGATCACGAGACACCGAACAGCAACCTGCGCCTCGTCGACGGTACCAGCTGCCGCGTGCTGATCGTCGACAGCCAACCCGAGAACCGTCGCTTGCTGTACACCCTGCTCGAACAGCTTGGCTGCACCGTGAGCTCGGCCGTCGACATCGACGAAGCCGGCAATGCCCTGGCACAGGCGCCATTCGACCTGGTCTTCGTCGACGTGCGGCTGCCGGATCCGGACCTCGCCGCCGTCATCGAACACCTCACCGCTGTCGCGGCATTCGCAGCACCGCGCGTCGCCGCCGTCACCGCGAGCGTGTTCGCGGCCAGCGACGAGCAGGTGTTCGATGCCGGTTTCGACGGCTTTCTCAACAAGCCGTTCAGCGAGCGTGAACTGCGCTCGCTGCTGGAAACGCTCGCCGATGCCCGTTTCGCCGTGCGCAATCCGGATGCACAGGATGCGGCACCGGCGAGTTGGCCCACGAGTCTGGCGCATGCGACAGCCGACCGCATCGATACCGCCGTGGCGATGGGTGACGTCGCATCGTTGTTCCAGCTCGCCGAAGATCTCGCCGATGAACCGGGCGCACCACAGACCCAGGTCGAACGCCTGGCCCTCATGGCGCGCAGCTTCGATTTCGACGGCCTCAGTCGCCTCGCGCAATCGTTGCGCGAACGTGCCTGATCTCATCGGTGCGTGCATGACAGCGGCGCGCCATTTCTCCTATGATGCAATGATCCTCGAGCATCCGATGCGCGCGTGAATTCCCCGCACACACATAACGGCACAATCCTGCTGGTCGACGATAACCCGACCAACCTGCAGCTGCTTTTCGGCACCTTACGCGGCCTGGGACACAAGCTGCTGGTCGCCAAGAGCGGTGAGGATGCACTCAAGGTGGCGCAATGGGCGCACCCCGACCTGATCCTGCTCGACATCCTGATGAGCGGCATCGACGGTTTCGAGACCTGCGCCCAGCTCAAACAGAATCCGGAAACACGCGATATCGCCGTGATCTTTCTGTCGGCGCTCGACGACACCGACGACAAGATCAAGGGCCTGTCGATGGGTGCGGTCGACTACATCGCCAAGCCGTTCCAGGCCGAAGAGGTCATCGCGCGCGTCGAAACGCATTTGACCATCGCCCGCTTGCGCACCGAGCTCGCGGAACGCAACCGCCAGCTCGAGGCCGCCAACCAGCCGATCCTCGATTCGGTGGGCGACGGGATCTACGGCCTCGACCTCGATGGCCACATCACCTTCGCCAACCCCGCGGCGATGCAACTCACGGGTTATCCCAACGACGCCCTCATCGGCCATTCGATCCATGAGCTGCACCTGTACGCGCGCTGGGACGGCAGCCCCTACCACTTCATCGAAACCGGTATCTATCAGACGCTCAAACAGGGCATCGCCAAGCAGAGTGACAGCGACGTGTTCTGGCGCCACAGCGGCGACCACTTCGCCGTGAGCTGGACGTGCACGCCGATCAAGCGCGGCGGCGACGTGCAGGGCGCCGTGCTGGCGTTCCGCGACATCACACAACGCAAGCGCCAGGAGCATCAGCTGCGCGAGGCATTGGCCGAGGTCGAGAGTCTGCGCGACCGCCTGCAGGCCGAGAACGCCTATCTCCAGGCCGAGGTGAAGAACGAGGGGCGTTTCGACAGCATCGTCGGCGAGAGTGCGGCGCTCAAATCGGTTCTCGAACAGGTCGACCAGGTCGCGCCAACCAACAGTTCGGTGCTCATCATCGGCGAATCCGGCACCGGCAAGGAGGCGATCGCGCGCGCGATCCACGACCTCAGCCCGCGCCGTGATCGCCCGCTGATCAAGGTCAACTGTGGCGCCATCACACCGACGTTGATCGAGAGCGAACTGTTCGGTCACGAAAAAGGCGCTTTCACGGGCGCCAGCAAACAGCGCCAGGGGCATTTCGAGCTCGCCGACGGCGGCACGATCGTCCTCGACGCGATCGGCGAACGGCCGCTCGATGCGCAGGTAAAGCTGCTGCGCGTGCTGCAGGAACACGAGATCAGCCGCCTCGGTTCCGAGGCATCGATCGAGGTCGACGTACGCGTGATCGCCGCGACCAACCGCGATCTGGTCGAAATGGTCGAGGACGGCAGTTTCCGCATGGACCTCTTCTACCGGCTCAACGTGTTCCCGCTGACCTTGCCGCCGCTGCGTGATCGTCGCGAAGACATCCCGCTGCTGGTCGCCAAGTTCCTCGCCGACCAGGCCCGCGCACTGGGCCGCGGGTTCAGTCGCGTCTCCGAAGACGGCATGCAGCTGCTGTTGTCCTACCACTGGCCGGGCAACATCCGCGAACTGCAGAATGTGATCGAACGCGCCGCGATCCTCGCGCGCGACAAGGTCGTGCCGATCGCACCCCATCTGGTGTACTCGGGCATCGGTTCGCCCGTCGAGCTCGCACCGGCATCCGCGCCGCAGATCCTGGTCGACGATGATAGCTTCGTCAGCCTCGCCGATAACGAGGAACGCTATATCCGTCGCGTGCTGGAGCACACCGGCTGGATGGTCGCGGGGCGGGGCGGGGCGGCGGAGATTCTCGATCTGCCCGCCAGCACACTGCGCTCACGCATGAAGAAACTCGGCATCGAGCGCGACGAATAGGCCGTCGGCAGCGGCGGCGCAGGCGACGCAGAAAAGCCTGATAGAATCGAAAATCAGCTCCCAATCCAGGTATTCCCGAGATGAGTAAGCGCTACCCACACCCCGGCACCCTGCTGACACTGGCGATCGCGAGCGCCATGGCGACCGGTATCGCCGCCGCCGAGGGCCCCTCGACAACGTTTCGCATCATGAGCGACGAAGAGATGGCCGCGCACCGCATGACCATGCAGGCCCTGAGTGGCGAGGCGCGCGAGGAATACCGCAATGCCCAATACGCGCAGCTGCGTCGACGCGCGCTCGACAACGGCTACCGGATGCCTGAGACGCCGCCCTGGCAAGCGGAAGCGTCTGCTCCGGCTGACGCCGCGGCGCCCGCACAAACGGACAGCGCCGCGCAGTCCACCGCCGAAAGTGCGGCCAGCACCGACGCCGCCGCCCGCCACAACGAGCTGCGCGAAAAGCTCCAGGCCAAACGCGACGCGATGCAGCAGGCCGCCATGGCTGAGCGCGAGCGCGTCGCCGTGGCGAAGCCGGCCCCAGTGACCCCACCTGCCGCGCCCCTTGCGCCTGAACCACCAGCCATGGCGGCCGAAACGCCAGCACCCGCTGCACCGCACCCGGCGCCACCCGCCCCTGCCCCGGCCGTGAGCGCAGAAACCGCACCCGCCACAGCGGTGGCCGCGTCGCCGGCCGAACCGCGCTTCGCACCCGCCGAGATCACGACGACGCCGACGGCGGTCGAGCCGCCAGCGCCCGAGGGAACTGCCGACGTGACACCGGCGACGGCCGCTGCCACGGCCTCGGCGCCGGCGGCGGAAACCGCGGTTGCCGCATCACCAGCCGCAGCGTCGGCGGTCGCCGAAGCCGACGCGGGTGCCGGTGCCGGTGCCGGTGCCGGTGCCGGTTCGGCAGGATACGGTGGCAGCGAGGCCATCACGTCCTACCGCGAGGCGATGCGAGCACGATTCGACGACTACATGCGTGAGCGCCAGGCTCAGCGCGAAGAGGCGATACGCCAGCAGCGTGAGCAGCGCGAAGCCGCACTCGAGCAGAGCCGCGCACAGATCAACCGCACGCCACCGCCCATGCCCTACCCCGGCGGCCCGGGCTACGGACCGCGCTACCCGGCCGCTTTCCCGGGATATCGCACGCCCTACTGGCAGCAGTGAGATCACCTGCCGTCTGCCCGTGAACGGGGCGGGCGGCAGCCTGTCTTCACTCCGCCGTGGTCATGAGTTGCTGAATCCGTTGAACGTAGAAGCGGGTCTCGGTCGGCGCGAAAGGTGCCACACGTGGCCAATCACGCACCTCGCCATGCTTGCCCACCGCGCGTTTGTACGCTTTTAGGACGTTTCCGTAACCCGCGTTGTAGCTCGCGAATGCGAAATTCAGCCGCTCAGCCGTCTGGATATCGTGCCGCTGCTTCCACTTGCGGTACAGCTGGCGGTCGTAATAGATGCCCGCTGCGATGTTCCAGCGCGGATCGTCGATGCCGGCGAGGTAGGGAACCTGGCGCTTTATCTCGTCATAGGTGCCGGGAAGAATCTGCATCAATCCACGCGCGCCCATCGGGCTCTGTGCGTTCTTGTCGAGTGCCGATTCGGCAATCGCCTGCGCCTTGAACCAGTGCCAGTCGAAATGCGCGCCGAAATAGTGCTTGGTGTACTTGCGAAACAGCGGATCGAATTCGTCCGTCCAACGCTCATGCTTCACATGCTGTTGCACCCCCGCCAGCGCCAGTGCCGGCAAAAGTGCCACCAACAGCCATCCGCCCGCACGCGAACGCATCGTCTCAGTTGAGCCCGAGACCGATCACGAGTCCCATCGCCGTGCCGATACCGATGAAGATCCCCATGATCATGAGGCCGACGGCCATGTTGCCCGCAGCGAGCTGTTGCGGAATGCTGAAATTGACGATGTGGCTGAACACTTTGCAACCCAGCCACATGAACAGCAAGGTCAGGAAGCCACCCATGCAGGCGTACAGGATGTTGAGGATCAGCGGATCGATCGAATCGCTCATTCAGTCCTCCGGGGACCGGTGTGGTTGTGGTTATGCGGTCGGACTGGCAAGGATACGGAGGCCGGCTGTGCGGCTCAACCACGGATCGGAACCTAGCGACTGAGTCGCGGCAATGCGGCGCCGTCGTCAGTCTCCGCGTGACTCGCGGATGCGTTCGTAGGCCTGGCGGATCTCGTGGGTCTTCTGCGTGGCAACCTTCATCATCTCTTCGGGCAGCCCCTTGGAGACGAGTTTGTCGGGGTGATGCTGACTCAGCAGACGACGATAGGCACGCTTGATCTCGGCATCGCTGGCGTCGCGTGTCACGCCCAGTACCGCGTAGGCATCGTCGAGCGTGGGCTTGTGTGCCGTGTGACCGCCAGCCCCACGCGGGCCTCCACCGGTGCGATCACCGAAGCCGCGTTCGGCGCGCACCATGCGTTCGAGGCGATGATAGTCGAACTCCGACACGCCGAGCCGGGCGCACACATGGCGCAGCAGGCGGTCCTCCTCGGGATCGAGCTTGCCGTCGGCATACGCCGCCTGCAGTTGTATCTCGACGAACATGCCGATCAGCGTGCTGCGACCGTGACATTCGACACGGAACTGCTCGAGCACCGCATCGAGATCGAACTGTGCGGATTTGCCCTCGTTGAACAGCGCGATTGCCGCTTTGCGTCGCGGTGCGTCGAGCGCCATCTCGCTCATCACCGCTTCGGCCATGCGAATCTCTTCGGGACTCACCCGGCCATCGGCCTTCGCCACGCGCCCCATCACGGCAAAGGTCGCTGTGAAAAACGCCATCTGCACGCGCTCGCGGTCGCCGCCCGCGGGCCGGTCGTCGGCGCCCGGCAACATCTTCAGTCCTTTGTCGAAGTTGTGACCGAGGGCGACGCCGAGCAGCGCCCCGAGCGGACCACCGAGCATGAAGCCGAATGCGCCGCCGACGAGTTTGCCCCACCAACTCAACGGTATGCCCTCCCCTCGCACGATGTCAGCGGACGCGCCACCTCCGATCTACTTGCCATGCAGGTATTCCTCGTCTCGAAACGATCGCACCCAGTCCGGTTTGTATCCGACCATGATCGCAATCAGCCAGCCGTTGATCACGGCTTCGGGAAAAAACATCAACGGCAGGATCTGCAGGTAGTTGTCGGCCAGTTTGTGCAGCGGAAAAGCACCCGCCACCAACAGCACGGCCGTGGCGGTCAGCGCAACGACAATGGCCGAAAGCCCGCCGGCGAAGAACGCATTGACGAATACGTAGACGAAATAATGTTTTGGCAGGTAGGCGCGCACCACGCCGAGGATCACCTGGGTCAGCGTTGCAGGCAACACGATGAACACGAGCGCCGAAGGCGCGAACCCGGCCCAATCGTTGAGACCGAACAGGGTCACGGCGACCAGCGCCAGACTGCCGGCGATGATCGCCAGCGACCAGCCGTACATCAGCGTGAGCGTCACCATCACGCACAGGTGCC
>JAGRHA010000264.1 GCA_020445205.1 Gammaproteobacteria bacterium | reverse complement strand
GCAGGCGGGCCGAGCAGCTTGATGCGGATACGCGTGCACTGATCATCGATGGTAACGGGGTCGGACCCGGCCGGGTGGGTGAGTTGCGTACGCTTCTCGAGTTGCTGGGGCGCGCCTGACCGGCCTTGACGCCCCTGGACATGCCGCCGACAATCCGTCGTTTGCACAACACTTGGCCGGGATGCACACGGATTGCCCCACCTCTTCCGGCCCCAGGTAGTGATGAGTCCCAACCCCGCCACAACAGATATCCTGGTACGGATTCGCGGCCTCAGGTTCAACCGCGGCAGCAAGGTCATCTTCGACGGCGTCGATCTTGATATCCCGCGCGGTGGCGTGACGGCGATCATGGGCCCGTCCGGCACGGGAAAGACCACGCTGCTCAAGTTGATCGGCGGTCAGTTGCGCCCCGATGCCGGCACGATCGAGGTCGATGGGCTCAACGTGCATGCCTTGTCGACGCGTGACCTGTATCGCCTGCGCATCCGCATGGGCATGCTGTTCCAGAGCGGCGCGCTGCTCACGGATCTCAGCGTGTTCGACAATGTTGCCTATCCGCTGCGTGAGCACACGCGGCTGAACCCCTCGATGATCCGCAAGCTGGTGCTGCTGAAGCTCGAAGCCGTGGGTCTGCGTGGCGCCCATCATCTGATGCCGGCGCAATTGTCGGGTGGCATGGCGCGCCGCGTCGCCATGGCGCGGGCGATCGCGCTCGACCCGATGATGATCATGTACGACGAGCCTTTCACGGGACAGGACCCGATCTCGATGGGCGTGCTCGTGCGTCTGATTCGGCGCCTCAACGATGCCGCCGACATCAGCAGTATCGTGGTTTCGCACGACGTCAAGGAAACCCTGTCGATTGCCGACCTGGCCTACGTGATATCGGACGGCAGGGTCATCGAGGCGGGGTCGCCGCACAAGCTCAATGCGAGCGAAAACCCTTCGACGCGGCAGTTCATCGACGGTCTGCCCGACGGCCCGGTGGCGTTCCACTACGGCGCGCCGGCGCTCGACGCTGATCTGTTCGAGGATGCCCCGTGATCACCTGGCTGGCAACGCTGGGCCGCGCCGGGCTGGCGAGCGCTGCGCGACTCGGGCGCGCGAATCTGCTCATGCTCGCGATGTGGGGAGGGCTACCGGCCATGCTACGGCGCCCGCGACTGCTGCTCGACCAGATGTTTTCGGTCGGTGTGCTCACGGTGCTGATCATTGCCGTGTCGGGGGTCTTTGTCGGCATGGTGCTTGGCCTGCAGGGTTATTACATCCTCTCCCGCTTCGGCGCCGAGGCGACGCTGGGGGTTATGGTCGCGGCATCGCTGGTGCGTGAGCTGGGGCCGGTGGTAACGGCGTTGTTGTTCGCCGGGCGCGCCGGGTCGGCGCTCGCGGCCGAGATCGGCCTGATGAAGTCGACGGAACAGCTGTCGGGTCTCGAGATGATGGCCGTAAACCCGCAGCACCGCGTGCTGACGCCGCGGTTGGTCGCCGGGATCCTGTCGATGCCATTGCTCGCCGCGATGTTCACGACACTTGGCGTGTATGGTGGATGGTTCGTCGGTGTCGGACTGCTCGGCGTCGACGACGGAACCTACTGGGCACAGATGCAATCGCAGATCGATTGGCACGAGGATGTGCTCAATGGCGTCATCAAGTCGGTGGTGTTCGGTGTCGTCTGTACCTGGATTGCCATCTTCCAGGGCTACGACTGCGTGCCGACATCCGAAGGCGTGAGCCGGGCGACCACGCGCACCGTGGTGCATTCTTCGCTGGCCGTCCTCGGCCTCGATTTCGTATTGACGGCGCTGATGTTCAACTGAGCGCGGGAACTGGATATGTCGAAAACCACACAATTGGAAATCCTGGTCGGCGCCTTCATGGCCGCCGGCTTCGTCGCGCTGTTCTTTCTCGCGATGCAGGTGAGCAACCTGGGCACGGTGAATTCGGGCGATGCGTACCGGATCACGGCACGTTTCGACAACATCGGCGGTCTAAAGGCCAAGGCGCCGGTGACGTTGGCCGGGGTCGAAGTCGGCCGGGTGCTGGATATTTACTTCGATTCCAAGGACTTTCGCGCGGTTGCCGTTTTGGGAATCTATTCCCAATATAACCAGATTCCTGATGATACATTCGCCAAGATCCTGACCGCGGGGCTGCTCGGTGAGCAATACGTGGGTCTCGATCCGGGTGGCAGCGAGAGCGTGCTTAAAGAGGGCAGCGAGATTGCCGTTACGCAATCTGCCCTGGTCCTCGAAGAAGTCATCGGGCAGTTCATCTACGGCAAGGCGCAGGAAGGAGCAAACTGATGCGTGGTCTGACCGGAATCCGGGCTTTGTTCGCGGCGCTGATCATGCTGTCGTCATGCGCGGTTGCCGCGATTGAGGACCCGCAGGCGCTCGTACGCCAGACCGGCGACAAGGTTCTGGCCGAGGTGAGTGCGCGCAAGGCCGAACTCGAGGCTGATCCGCGGCTCATCTATCCGCTCGTCGAAAGCACGGTATTGCCGCATTTCGACTTCCGCTCGATGTCGCAGTCGGCGCTCGGGCGTTTCTGGCGCGATGCCACCGATGCGCAGAAGGATGGCGTCACCCGTGAATTCCGCGAGCTCCTGGTTCGCACCTATGCCACGGCACTGCTCGGTTATTCAGGGCAGCAGATCGAATACCTGCCGGTGCAGTATGCATCGGACGCCGACAACGTGATGATCCCGACCCGGATCGCCTCGTCGGGTGCACCGCCGATCCCGATCAACTACCGCCTCAAACGCACGGATTCGCGCTGGTTGGTGTACGACGTGGTCATCGATGGCGTCAGCCTGATCACCAATTACCGCAGCCAGTTCACGACACTTGTGCGCCGTGGCGGTATCGATGGCCTGATCACCGCCCTCGCCGAGAAGAACCGCAATACGCCGGTCAAATGAGTGAAGCGCAGCTGACTGCCGCCGGCGACAGCCGCCTCGAGCTGTCGGGCACACTGGATTTCGCTTCGGTCCCGCAAATTTGGCCGGCACTCGACGCTGCATTGCGCGACGGCACAACCTTGACCCTTGCGCTTGGTGGGGTAGAGCGCGCCAACAGTGCCGGTCTGGTGCTGCTCATCGAGGCGCTCGACGTGGCACGCGCGCGGGGTTGCGTCTTGCATTTTTCCGACATGCCGGACGAGCTGCGCGACCTCGCGCACCTGTCCAACTGCGACGCCCTGGTCGGCGGTGGCGAGGGCGCGACCCAGGGCCCCGCGGCAGCGGCGCCACGCACCGCCGACGACTGACCTCCCGCATTCCGCGCTTTTTCTTTATCATTAACGCCCTTTTTTTGCGGCTGGGCGCTGCGGGCGTCGGAACCTCATGGACAAACTGATCATCACCGGCGGCAAGGCCCTGTCCGGCGACGTGCGCATCTCCGGCGCCAAGAATGCCGCATTGCCGATCCTGGCGGCGACCCTGCTTGCGGAACAGCCGATGGTGGTCGGCAACATTCCGCATTTGCGGGATATCACGACGACGATGGAACTGCTCGGGCGCATGGGCGTGGAGCTGACCGTCGACGAGAAGATGCGCGTGGAGGTGGATGCGACGCGTGTCGATTCGCCGTTCGCGCCTTACGAGCTGGTCAAGACGATGCGTGCCTCGATCCTGGTATTGGGTCCGCTGCTGGCGCGCTATGGTCACGCCGAGGTATCGCTACCCGGAGGCTGTGCCATCGGCTCACGGCCCGTCGACCTGCACATCGAGGGCTTGCGCGCGATGGGCGCCGAAATCACCGTCGAGGGCGGCTACATCAAGGCCAAGGCGACGCATCTCAAGGGCGTGCGCCTGGTGCTCGACCTGGTCACCGTCACCGGCACGGAAAACCTGATGATGGCGGCGACGCTCGCCGACGGCACGACAGTGATCGAGAACGCGGCGCGCGAGCCCGAAGTCGTCGATCTCGCCAACTGCCTCAATGCCATGGGTGCGCGCGTCAGTGGCGCCGGTTCGACGACCATCACCGTCGAGGGCGTGAAGGCGTTGCGCGGCACCGAATACAATGTGTTGCCGGATCGCATCGAGACCGGCACGTTCCTGGTCGCTGGGGCGATCAGCGGCGGACGCGTGCGCGTGCGCGACACCGACCCGAGCCAGCTCGATGCGGTGTTGCAGAAGCTGCACGAGGCGGGCGCCGAGCTCGACGTCGGTAGCGACGAGATCGTGCTCGACATGCATGGCAAGCGACCGCGTGCCGTGAATGTGCACACGGCACCGTTTCCTGCGTTCCCTACCGACATGCAGGCCCAGTTCACGGCGCTCAACAGCGTCGCCGAGGGCGTCGGCACGATCACCGAGACGGTGTTCGAGAACCGCTTCATGCATGTACAGGAGCTGCAGCGCATGGGTGCCAAGATCAAACTCGAAGGCAACACCGCGATCTGTACGGGGATCCCGCGTCTGACCGCGGCGCCGGTCATGGCGACCGACCTGCGTGCCTCGGCGAGTCTGGTGCTCGCCGGTCTCGTCGCCGATGGCGAAACGGTGGTCGACCGCATCTACCACGTCGACCGCGGCTACCAGAACATCGAAGACAAGTTCGCCGGGCTCGGTGCGCAGATCCGCAGGATTCCAGGCTAAGCATCATGACGGTATCGATCGAAACACCGCTGACCATCGCATTGTCGAAGGGGCGCATCTTCAAAGACACCCTGCCGTTGCTGAAGCAGGCCGGCATCGAGCCGCTCGACGACCCGGAAACCAGCCGCAAGCTCATCCTCGACACCTCGCATCCGCTGGTGAAGTTCGTGCTGATCCGCGCCACCGACGTACCCACCTATGTGCAGTGGGGGGCGGCCGATATCGGTGTCGCCGGCAAGGACGTGCTCATGGAGCACGGCGGCGACGGGTTGTACGAGCCGCTGGATCTCAGGATCGCGCGCTGTCGCATGATGATCGCCGGCCGGCCGGGCGCGGACACCAGCGCGCGACGCCTGCGTATCGCCACCAAGTACGTCAATGCGGCGCGCGCGTTCTTCGCCGCACGTGGCCAGCAGGTCGAGGTCATCAAGCTGTACGGCTCCATGGAGCTCGCGCCGCTGGTCGGGCTTTCTGACCTGATCGTCGATCTCGTCGAGTCGGGCAACACGCTCAAGGCCAATGGCCTGATACCACTCGAACACATGCACGACATCAGCTCGCGCCTGGTCGTCAACAAGGCCTCGTGGAAGATGAAGCATGCGACGGTGCAGGCGCTGGTGACGGCACTGCGCGATGCGGTGGGCGACTGAACAGCTGCACGCCCGGTATACAGGTGCGGCTCCCGGACGATTCCCGGGTTTGGCCCGGCGCGCGAAGCGCGTATCGTTGCTGCACGACCGCGCGAGCGGACGACCCGATTCCAACCCGGTGACTGACCATGGCTGATATTCGCAAACTGAACACCGCCGATAGCGATTTCCGCACGCAGCTCGATGCGCTGCTGGCCTGGGAGTCGGTGTCCGACACCGCCGTCAACGATGTCGTCCACGATGTGATCACGCAGATCCGTGCGCGCGGCGATGCCGCATTGATCGACTACACCAACCGCTTCGATGGTTGGGCGGCGGCGTCGGCGGCCGATCTGGAGATCCCGCTGGCGCGCCTCGAGCAGGCATGGAACACCATCCCCGCCGCGCAGCGCGACGCCTTGAGCCATGCCGCGGACCGCGTACGCGGCTATGCCGAACGGCAGAAAATGGAAGGCTGGACCTACACCGAAGCGGACGGCACCGTGCTGGGGCAGCAGGTGACGCCGCTCGATCGCGTCGGCCTGTACGTCCCCGGGGGCAAGGCCGCCTACCCGTCGTCGGTGCTCATGAACGCCCTGCCGGCCAAGGTCGCCGGCGTTGCCGAACTCATCATGGTGGTGCCGACCCCGCGTGGTGAGCTCAACGAGCTGGTGCTGGCCGCGGCGCACGTCTGCGGTGTCGACCGCGTGTTCGCCGTCGGCGGCGCGCAGGCGGTTGCGGCCCTGGCCTACGGTACCGAGTCCGTGCCCGCGGTCGACAAGATCGTCGGCCCAGGCAATATCTACGTCGCAACGGCCAAACGCACGGTGTTCGGCCAGGTCGGCATCGACATGGTCGCCGGCCCCTCAGAGATCCTGGTGATCTGCGACGGTCGTACGGATCCGGATTGGGTGGCGATGGACCTGTTTTCGCAGGCCGAGCACGACGAGGATGCGCAGTCCATTCTGCTGTGCCCCGATGCCGCGTTTGTCGCCCGCGTCGAACAGAGTATCGATCGCCTGCTGCCGACCATGAGTCGACGCGAAATCATCGAAACGGCGCTGCGCACGCGCGGCGCGCTGATCGTCTGTCGCGACCTCGACGAGGCGGCGGATGTCGGCAACTTCATTGCACCCGAGCACCTCGAGCTGTCACTCGACGAGCCCGCCGAGTACGCGAAGAAGATCCGTCATGCAGGTGCGATTTTCATGGGGCGCTATACGTCGGAGCCGCTCGGTGATTACTGTGCGGGCCCCAACCATGTGTTGCCGACCTCGCGGACCGCGCGCTTCAGCTCGCCGCTGGGCGTCTATGACTTCCAGAAGCGCTCGAGTCTGATCCTGGTGTCCGAAGCGGGTGCCGACACGCTGGGCCGCACGGCCTCGACACTCGCGCGTGGTGAGGGCCTCGAGGCGCACGCCTGTTCGGCCGAGTACCGTTTTGCCGAGTGATCGGCCCGGTAGGTGATCGGACGCGATGAGGGCGCCAGGGTGGGCGTGTTTTCCAGAGCTGGGTACGTGAACGGCAATGTCTGATACTTTGCAAGCGTTGGTCGCACATTGGGTGCGTCCCGAGATCCGTGAGCTGAATGCATACCATGTGCAGCCGGCGCACGGCATGATCAAGCTCGACGCAATGGAGAACCCGTACACCTGGCCCGAAGATCTGCGCGACGCCTGGGTCGAGTTGTTGCGCGTGACCGATGTCAACCGCTACCCGGACCCCGCCGCACGCGCACTGGCGGATCGCCTGTTCGAGGCCATGGCAGTGCCGCACGGCATGCGCATGATGCTCGGCAACGGTTCGGACGAACTCATCCAAATGGTCACGATGAGCCTGGCGGGACCGTCGCGCTGCGTGTTGTCGGTCGATCCGGGGTTCGTCATGTACCGCATGATCGCGACGTTCTGCGGTATGCGCTACGTCGGCGTGCCGTTGACGGCCGACACATTCGCACTCGACCTGCCTGCGTTGTTGCAGGCGATGGACGAGCACCAGCCTGCCGTCGTGTTCCTCGCCTATCCGAACAACCCGACCGGCAACCTGTTCGATGCCGCCGCGGTCGAGGCCGTGATCCGCGCGGCACCGGGGCTGGTGGTGGTCGATGAGGCTTATGCGCCATTCACCGAAGCGAGTTTCATGTCGCGACTGGGTGAGTTCGACAATCTGCTGGTCATGCGCACCGTGTCCAAAATGGGACTCGCAGGACTGCGCCTCGGCCTGCTGGCCGGTCCGGCGGCGTGGATCGAGCAGTTCGACAAGGTGCGTCTGCCATACAACATCAACGCGCTGACCCAGGCCAGTGCCACGTTTGCGCTGCAGCACAAGGCCGTGTTCGATACGCAGACCGCCGCGATCCGGCGCGAGCGCGGACGCCTCGCCGCTGCGTTGGCGGCCATCGCGGGTGTCGAGGTCTATCCGTCAGAAGCCAACTTCCTGTTGCTCAGGGCGCCGACGGGCAAAGCGACGGCTTGGTTCAATGCGTTGCGTGATCGGCGGGTACTGATCAAGTGCCTGGACGGTGGTCATCCATTGTTACGCGACTGTCTGCGTCCGACGGTGGGTACGCCAGACGAGAACGATGCGTTGATCGCGGCGTTGCGTGAAGTCGCCGCGGTGGTGTGAGCGGCAGGCGGTGGCAGCTGCGCGCCGCCGCCAACGCTATTTCTCGACGTTGATCAGCTTGACCTTGACGAACTCAGCCATGCAGTCGCGTATGAACTGTTCGAGTTCGGCACCCTGCATGCCAACGGCCTGACCTTCCTCGCGGCAGTCTGCACGCAACTGGTCGTCGGCTTGCTTGGCGTTGGCGAGCGTGCTGCTGGCAACGCCGGTGATGAGCGACATACTCAGCAGCGCATGTTTGAAAAGGCGGGTAGTGCAGGCTGGAACACACTTCATTTTTAGCTTTGGCATTCAACCAGTTGAGTGACAGAGGCAATGGTAGTCGAATCTCTTGCGCACAGTCCGCAGCCGCCTGAGCAGGTCATCGCGATCCCCGTTGAACACGGCGACGCTGGGGTCGGCGTGATCGAATCGCTGATGGACATCGAGTTCGGCGACGGCCAGACGGTCGTCACGCTGCTTATCGGCAATCTGCCGGCAAACTAAACATTCCTCCAACACGCCGGCGGCAACGTCGATCTCGATCGCGACCCTGTCGCGAGCGGCGTCACCGCGACGGTAGTAGTCGAAGATGCCCATGACGGGTCAGTGTTCCCCGAGCGACGGTCGCTCACCGACAATGGCAACCTGATCCTGTTGCGTGCCGTCACGCACCAGGGTCACGCTGAGCGGGCTGCCGGGCGGCTTTTCGGCGACCAACCGCAGCATCTGCTGCGAGCTCGTGACGGGTTTGCGATCGAGCCCGACGATCAGGTCGCCGGGTTTGATGCCGGCCTTTTCGCCGGGCCCGCCCTCGAGTACACCCGACACCAGAATGCCCTCGCGCATCGATATCTTGAGTGACTCGGCAAGCATCGGTGTCAGGTTCTGGCCGGAAATGCCCAGCCAGCCGCGGATTACGCGCCCTTGCTTTTCGATCTGCTCCATCACGTCGCGTGCGAGGCGGATGGGTACCGCGAATCCGATACCGTGCGAGCCGCCGCTCTGCGAGAAGATCGCGGTATTGATCCCGACCACTTGGCCGAGGGCGTCGATCAGCGCCCCGCCGGAATTACCCGGGTTGATCGCGGCATCGGTCTGGATGAAGTTCTCGAAGTCCGTGATGCCCAGTTCACTGCGCCCGGTTGCGCCGACGATACCCATCGTCACCGTCTGGCCGACACCGAACGGGTTGCCTATCGCCATCACCACGTCACCGACCTGCAGCTGGTCCGAGTCGCCAAAGCTGGCGACCGGCAGCCGCTCGCCCGCTGCCTGCAACACGGCGATGTCGGTCTCCGGGTCGCTGCCGACGATGCGTGCCGGCATGGTGCGGCCGTCACCCAGCACAACCTGGATCTCGCTGGCACCATCGATCACGTGATTGTTGGTCAGCACGTAACCATTGCCGTCGACGATCACGCCCGAACCGAGATTGTTCTCGCGCTTGTAACGCGGCTTGCTGAGCTGGTCGCCGAAGAAACGCTTGAACAGCGGGTCCTCAAACAGTGGGTTCGTTGTCTGGCGTGTCACTTTGGATGCGAACACGTTGACCACCGACGGTGCCGCGCGTTGTACCGCATCGGCGTACGAAACCGGGCCGCTGCTGCGCTCGACGACCACCGCTGCGGGAGGCGGTGGTGGTTCGCGTCCGACAAGGTCGGGTCGCAGCAGCAACACCAGGAACGCTGCCGCGAGACCGGTGGCGACCGAGGTGAACAGGAAGGTGAATAGGCGATACCACTTCATACGCATACACTAGCACGAGGTATGACGCAGCCCGCACACGAGCGATGAGCAAGCTTCAAGATATAGCCGCTTACTGCGCCGAACGTCTCGACATCGCGGCGTTCGATGATTACTGCCCCAATGGCATCCAGGTCGAGGGCCGGGCCGAGGTGCGGCGGATCGTTTCGGGCGTGACCGCGAGTCAGGCGCTCGTAGATGCCGCGGTCGCTGCCGGTGCCGACCTGCTGCTCGTCCATCATGGCTACTTCTGGCGCGGCGAGTCGCCTGTACTGACGGGCATGAAAGCGCGTCGCATCGCCGCGCTGATGCGCGCTGATGTCAGCCTGCTCGCCTATCACCTGCCACTCGATGCGCATGCCGAGCTCGGCAACAACCGCCAGCTCGCCGAGCGCCTCGGATTCGAAGGTGCCGAACCCGTGGGTGGCCTGCTGTGGGGGTGTACGCTGGCAGCGCCGATCAGCGCCGGGGAACTGCATGCGCGCATCGGCGACGCCTTGCAGCGCGAGCCCATGCGTGTCGGCCCGGACCGCCCGCTGCAGCGTATCGCGTGGTGCACCGGCGCGGCGCAGGGCATGATCGCCGAAGCCGCCGCGCGCGGTTTCGACGCCTTCATCAGTGGCGAGATCTCCGAACAAACGGTGCACCAGTCGCGCGAGCTGGACGTCGTCTATCTGGCTGCGGGCCACCATGCGACCGAGCGCTACGGCGTGCAGGCGCTGGGCGACGAACTCGCCGCCCGCTTCGGTCTCGAACACCGCTTCGTCGAAATCGACAATCCGGTGTGAGTGCGGGCTGACCGCGCAGGCTTGCTCTGGCGCTGATGTAGCGCCTGCGTGGTCGGCGCGGCGGCACGATCACAGATCCCCTTCCTTGACCGGGGTATCCCCTTGTTGGAGAATTCGCGGTCGTTTGAGGAAATTCAGCATATTCTTAGATTC
>JAGRHA010000263.1 GCA_020445205.1 Gammaproteobacteria bacterium | reverse complement strand
TTGTTCGTGTTCGATACGCAGACACAGCAGGTCTCGCGCCTTCATCAGGGCACGCCGGTCAAGCGTATGACGATCTCCGACGATGGCCGTTTTCTCGCGACATCCGGCGACCGCTTCATCACGGTATGGAATACGGCTATCGGCGAAGCGGTCGCCAGACTCGAAACGGGCCCGCTCAACACATTCGTATTTGGCGGTGAGAATGGTTTGGCGTTGTTCGTGGTTCGCGACCACCGCGTATCGCAGCTCGTATGGCAATCCGACCCCCTGATCGAGCTGGCGTGTGAGCAGTTCGCATCCGGCGACTGGCGCAACGGTCGCGGAAGGCTCGTCGGCGACGCGCGTCCGCACCGATGTGAGCGATGAGAGCGGCAACGTGCATTGCGCACGAAGTGTCGTTCGTGCCAATGGCGGCCATGCTGCAGTAGCTCAAAAGCGCCGGATTGCGGCCGCACGTGCGCCAACCCGCGTGAACCCGCAACGCCGATCCACGGCACCGCATCCGAACAAAGGGCCGCGGCACGCGCATGGCGGTGACCTTGTGTCTTGCGCCGGTGACGACGTGCCGACTCGGCAGCGCATGACCAATGCCTTTGCATGAAGCGGATCGACTCGTTTTGGTGCATGCCGTCGCTACCCTGCGAAGCACGTGTGTAAGACCTGCGCTGCACGAATTGACACGCGCAGGTGGCGATGATCTCCTGCGACAACGGATCGTCGTGGTGCTGGGACCTGTGGCACGAAGTGTCTCTCTTCCTTCACGTGCGACGAGCGCCTGCTTGCGACCAGAAGCGCAATGCAACAGTTTCTCGGTAGGCGTGCGAGCGTCCAGGGAACGGCATCGCTGCCGTGCGCCTTCCGCGACCGAAGATTGGGGTCGCGTGGTATCGCTTTCGGACCGTTGGCGAGAACGTGGAGACAGCTTCGGCGATGTTGCGTCGTCGCAGGGAGATCAGCCATGTCATTGGCGACAGTACAGCGTGCCATCAAGAAACTCATAACCAGAGGACAGAAAGGCAACTCACTATGACAAGAAGTAGATGCAGCCACTTTGCCGCACTGCTTGCGGTCCAACTGATATTCGCCGCCTCGGTGCAGGCAACGGGATTCTCGAGCATCGTGGTCTTCGGTGAGAGTACCTCGGACGTCGGCAACACGCTGTTGTTGACGGGCAGTGCCGATTGGAATCCGTCCGATCCTCTGCCGACCGAGCCGGTGAGTCCGCTATACCATGCCGGCCGGTGGTCCAATGGTGCGGTGTGGGTCGAGACCTTGGCAGAGCGGTTGGGGCTGCCCATACCGGCGCCAAGTCTCGCTGCGGATGGCGGTACGAACTACGCCTACTCCGATGCCCGATTCGGCGCCGGTACCGATGCGCGTTATTCGGTCTGGGACGGGCAGAAACTCGGCCCACCGCGCGTGCCGAGCATCGGCAGTCAGATTGGTCAACACGCGCTGAGTTTCGGCGGCATCGCCGAGGATCAGCTCGTCGTCGTTTGGGGTGGCGGCAACGACGTGATCTTCGCGCGCAAGGAGCGCGACATCGTGGCGGCCGTGGCCGCTGTGTCGGCCCACATCCAGACCCTCGTCGGACTCGGTGCCACGCACATCCTGGTGCCCAACCAGTTCGATGTGTCCAAAGCTCCGGCGTTTTCGGGCCTGCCGGAGGAAGAACGGACGCTGCTGCGCGCCGCCGTTGCGGGTTTCAATGGTCTGCTGGCGCTGCAACTGTACGACATGCAGCAGGAATACGGCGACAGCGTGACGATCTACCCCGTGGATTTCTTCACCTTGGGTGAGCAGGTGTTGGGCCCGCAAGCCGGGTGCGGGTTCATCGACAACACGCGACCGGGTCTGTTGGTGTACCTGCAAGCCCTGAACGGAGGGGTGTCGGCGCAGTTGTCAGATTTCAACGGTTTCGTCTTCTGGGATACCGTGCATCCCACCGAAGCCGTGCATGATCTGCTGGCCGCCGCTGCGCTACATACCTTGGAAGTCGGACCGGGCGCGGTCGATTGCTCGACGCTGCTTCCTTGACACAAAGCCGAGGTCGCGGAAGCGGGGGCGCCGCTCATGTCAGGTGAGCGGATGGATACGGGCGTCGTCTCCGCCCGACGCGACGCGATCATCGCATCGATGTGCGTTCGAGAAAAACGTCGATGGCGATCGGTTTGGCGATGGCGTATCCCTGGATGTGATGCACACCGAATTCCTTGAGTTTGGCGACGATGCGCTGGTTCTCGGCGAACTCGGCGACAATCTGTACATCGAGGTTGGCGGCGATGCGTACCATGGCTTCGACGATCGCCTGGCTCAGTGAGTCTGTTTCGATGTCTTTGATGAAGGTGCCGTCGATCTTGACATAGTCGACATCGAGCTGTTTCAGGTATTTGAACGAACTCATACCGGAGCCGAAGTCGTCGAGCGCGATCATGCAGCCGAGGTCATGGGCTCTGCCGATGAAAGCCTTCGCGGTCGACATGTTGGAGATTGCCGCGGTTTCGGTGATCTCGAACGTCAGTCGCGAGGGATCGACGTCATAGCGCTCGAGACAGCGATTGACGAACTCGGTGAGCCGCGCGTCGGTGAACGAAGCACCAGAGAGATTGACGTTGACGTTGGGCGGCCGTTGCGCGCCGCTGGCTGGGCGGTGCTCGTGAAGGATCCGGAACAACTGGTCCACAACCCATTCGTCGATGCGCTGAATCAGGCCGTAGCGCTCGGCTGCGGGCAGGAAAGAGCCCGGCAACAGCAGTTTGTCGTCTTCGCCGATCATGCGCAGCAGGACCTCCCAGTGACAATCGCTGTCGCGATCACTGTGCTGGATCTTCTGCATGTAGAGCCTGAGCCGGTCGTTTTCCATCGCGCCGGTCAAGGCAGACAGCCAGTGAAGGTCACTGCGCTGTTGCGTAAGCTCGTCATCGTCAGGCGAGTGAATGTGGATGCGGTTCCTGCCGAGATCCTTGGCCGCATAGCATGCGGCGTCGGCGTGTTTCATGATGTCGGAGACATCGATGATGTCGGATGTCAGCGCCGCGATGCCGATCGAGATACCGATCCGGAAGACTTTGTCCTCCCAGTGAAAGCGGTGTTCATGGATTGCGGCACGGATCTTCTCGGCAACTCCCTCGGCCTCGCCGACGCGACATCCCTCCAGCAGAATTCCGAATTCGTCGCCGCCCAGGCGCGCGAGGGTGTCGCGCGTACGGATGTGTTCGGCAAGGATGCGCGTCACCTGTTTCAGCAGCTCGTCGCCCGCCAGATGACCACAGCTGTCGTTGACCACCTTGAACTGGTCGAGATCGAGATACAAGAATACGAGCTCGCGCTTTCTGCCCTGGCGGATCGACATCAGTGCGGTTTCCAGTCGCTGCTCCATCTCGCGGCGGTTCACTGCACCCGTCAGGTCGTCGTGGCTCGTCATCCATGACATGCGAGAGATCGCCGCATAGTGATCCGTCATGTCTTTGAACGTCAGGACTGCGCCGTTCGCGGCACCCCGCTCGTTGGTGGTGAGCGTGATGCTGCAGGTGATATGACGGCGGTCACCCTTGAGCGTGGTGAGAATGCAGTCCTTGTCGCGCTCACTGTTGTGCAGGTGAGCGAGGATGAAGTCGAGCGCGAAGTTGCCCATCGCTTCGCCGTGGCCGGTATGCAGTGTGAGGACCCGCTCGAGCGATGCACCGATCGCCTGCTCAGTGTCAATCTGGATCAGGTTTGCGGCAGCCGGGTTGATGTATTCGATAATCCCTTCCTGGCTGACACGAATGACGCCATCGCCGATCGATTGCAGCGTGATCTGGGCGCGCTCTTTCTCCTGCCGGAAGTGCTCGCGTGATTCGTACAGTTCACTGGAATCGGTGAATACCAACACGGCGCCCGGCCGCCCATCGCAGTCTTCGCTGACGCGGGAAACGGTCAGTTGCCAGACGCTCGCACCGATCTGTAGCGTTTGCTGAGTCGATCGGCCGCTCGCGATCACGTCATGGATCGTCGGCCGCAGATCGGGAAGCGGATCGCGCCACGGCAAGGCGCTGAGATGATCCTGCAGGTGGATATCGTCGACCGGCATCAGGCGCTTCACGGCAGGGGCGAAGCGGACGAGTCGCAGATCGGCATCGACCATGAGCAATGGCGTCGCGAGCCCGGCCAGAATGCTTTCGAGCTGCGCGTTCAATTGTTCGTAGGCTCGAGACCGCTCTTGCAGTTCGTCGTTCAGGGTCAGGAGTTCCTCGTTCGACGACTGCAGCTCTTCGTTGGTCGTCTGCAACTCTTCATTGGTCGATTGAAACTCTTCGTTTGACGACTGCAGCTCTTCGTTGGTTGCCTGCAGGTCTTCGTTGGTGGTTTCCAATTCTTCGACCACGGTGTCGAGCGTTTCGCGCAGGCGCAACAGCTCGTCCTGATCGTTTTCGGCGAGCTGTGACGATTGACCGAGCGTACCGGTGTCCGCTGTGAGTTGTGCATTGCGCGGGGCGATTTCCTCGAACGTGATCATCAACCAGCCCGGGCGGCCAGCATCGAACGCCTTCGCGGTCAGGCGCCACGCTCTGTCATCGGCCCTGTACAAGACGGAATGCACCCGGAAGTCACCCTTCTCGATAGCGCGGCGCGCGTCGATGACCAGGGATCGCAGTGCTGGCCGCACGGTGTTGCCGGCGAGCCGGAACAGGTCGGATTGTGCGGAATCGGCGCGTGCCGGCAACAGCGCGCGTGGATCGCCGAAGCGATAAACGAGATTGTCCGTCCGGTCGATCACTGCAGACGCAGGTGCAAAGCGTTCCGCCAGGCTGGAAAGCAGTCGCATCTCGACGTCTTGCGCTCTGCGCGCTTGTCGCGGCACGTGGCGTAGCGAGTCACCCGACGCCTGGCGTACGCTGGGGAAGAAACGTCGGCGGCCGGGAGTCTGTTGCGACTGATAGATCCTCGCGGCGCTGTCCACCGGCGCGAACAGGTCGTTGGCATGCAGCTCGGCGTCCGATTGTCCGAGCATCAGAAGTCCTTTCGGGCTCAGGCCAAAGTGAAGAATCTCCAACGCGCGTGTCTGCGTCTCGTCGTCGAAAAAGTTCAATAGGTTGCGGCAGCTGATGAGGTCGAGACGGGAGAACGGTGCGTCCCGGGTGAGATCGTGTGCGGAGAAAACCAGCCGGTCTCGCACGTGTCGCGCGATCTGCAAACGCGACTGCGACTCGTGGAAATATCGCTCGACCAGGCCCTTGTCGAGATGCGCGACCGACGATGGCGCATAGTGTGCGAAGCGTGCCGTGTTCAAGGCAACGCTATTGACGTCTGTCGCGAAGACCCGGTAGTCGAATGACCGATTGCTCTGGCGGCCGAGCTCTTCCATGAGGATCGCAACCGAGTAGGCTTCCTCGCCTGTTGCACATCCGGGAATCCAGATGCGCAGCTCGTCGTAGCCGTTGCCGCAGAGCTTGCGCTCGAGGACTTGCGATAACGCTGCGTATGCCTCGGGGTCACGGAAGAAGCTGGTAACGCTGCAAAACACGTCCTGGGTGAGTGCGCCGACCTCACCGGGTTCGGCTTCGAGCAAGCGCAGATAGGTGTGCAGATCCGGACTGTTGCGCACGACCATGCGACGGGCGATGCGACGTTCGATGTTACTGCGCTTGAAATGCGGCAGTTCGATCTTGGCGTTACTGCGGATGAGCTTGACGATGGTGTCATACGTATCGCCGTTCTGACCCGCCGCAAAACGCAGCCGCGTCGGTGCCGTCTGGTCGAATTCATAGAGCATCGCGCCAATGTCCCTGGGTGTCGCCACGAGGTCGGTGGCGCCGGTGTGGATCGCCGCATGCGGCATGCCGTCGTACTTGGCCGATTCCGGCGTTTGCACGATGGCGATACCGCCCGCGTCCTTGATCTCTTTCACACCGACGGCACCGTCGGTACCCGTGCCCGACAGGATCACGCCCACACTCGTCTCACCGGCCGCCATGGCCAGCGAGGCGAAGAAGCGATTGATATCGGGTTTGGGCATCGGGCCGGAGCGCGCCGTCGTGAGGCGGATGCGGCGGTCGATGATCTCGATGTCCTTGCCGGGAGGCGTGATGAGCACTTGGCCGGCAAGCGCGACATGTCCGTCCTCGGCGTTTCGTACGTCCAGCCTGGAACCCTTGCGCACGAGATCGGCCAGAATGCTCGTGTGGTGCGGTGAAAGGTGTTGGGCAATCACCAAGACCGTGTGTTGCAGGTGTGGTATCGCCTTCACCACTTCGCGAATCGCTTCGAGTCCTCCGGCCGAAGAACCGATTCCAACGACGATCACGGGCTTTTCGGCGTCCGGTGCGCTCAAGATGGTCGACGACAATCGCGGCGCAGGCGGCCGATCATTTGTGGGGCTGGCATCGAGGCTTCCTGGTCACTCTTGATCACATCGCGTATCGCACTGCGTTGTTGCGGACGGCCCATTCACACCGACGCGCGTGCATTGGCAAGCGTGGAGCCAATCTACTCATTACCGTGGAGACACCTCGTTGGCGGCGTTCCTCGCCGGGGACTTGGCGACGCACGGGTCGACTGCGCCTGGCGGAACGGCCGCGTCACGTTCGCGCATCACGCGATTCACATACCCACTCGCCGCAGCCGACGCTGGGGCGCCGATATCGTCGAGTCAGCGCGGCGCTCGGTCCATAACCTATGTGCTGGAAACGTCGCCGGTCTTTGGGGCAGTCGGAGACCAAGGCGTGCGGCCGCAAACCGCATCACGCGGGGTTCCGCGGCGTTGTCGGGATTCTTTACAAATACACGAAATTGCGAAGCGGCTTCCTGCTGCAAGTCGCTGATGACACAGGAAAACAGGTTGTACTGGCGCGAAACTTGCTGGCGAGCGGGCGCCCGTGGGATTGCCGCGGGCAACGTAGGACCAATAAACAAAAAATCTAGAGGAAGTAAAAACAATGAGTATTACTCGCGCTTTGACTTTGGCCGGTTTGGCCTCCATGGTCGTGTCAGGCACCGCATCTGCGGCGCTGATCACGTTCGAAGACCTCGCTGGGGCCGTCCCCGGTGACGTCGTCAACACGCAGTACCTGGCTTCGGCCGGTGTCACCTTTACGTCGAACCCGGTACTCGGTGATTTCGGCAATGCCCAGGAAGGTTGGGTGGGTCCGAGCGGTCCCGATTCCCTGGCCCCGGGCGAGGGTGCGACCAACGGTATGTTCTTTATCTCCGACGTGGTCGGTCTCGGCGGTTCGACGTCGATTCTGACCGTGGCATACAACACGCCCGTCAGTGCACTCAGCTTCGATCTGTTCGATATCGACTTTTCCGAGAGCTACACGATCAATGTCTACGACAGCATGGGCGGCGTGCTGCTTGGTACGCAGATGATCGCGTCGGGCGACGCCGGCACGGGTGACGGCATCGTTACCCGCGTCGGCTTCTCGACTGCCGGCATCGGTTATCTCGAGGTCATCGGCTCGGACGGTGGCAGCGGTGCAGGTTTCGGTCTCGGCTTCGACAACTTCAACACGTCGGAGAACACGACTGTGCCAGTGCCCGCCACGCTGATGCTGCTTGGCCTGGGCCTCGTTGGTGTACGCCTTTCGAAGCGTCACTGACATCGTCAGCGCAAGTAACGACGCTCCGCCTCACAAGTAGGTCGGACCGTTGAAACGATAACCCCCGCCGGTTGGCGGGGGTTTTTTTATGTGCCGGGCTCAGCGCAGGCGGCTCGTGCTCGGGTCGAGGCGGCAACGCAGGGTGTGCAGGCGTGGCACGTGATGTCCTAACCCTATGTTCACACCACGTGCTGGCCAACCTATCGGACGCCGCGCATGGATGCCGCGTCTATGGCTTGAGCGCGTTGCGGTCGCATGCCGAAAAGCGAACACGGTGGCCGCCGCTTTGGCCTGTGCGCGGTTTTCCGCTTACCCGTGACGGGGCTGCGTAGCCCGCCGCCGAG
>JAGRHA010000262.1 GCA_020445205.1 Gammaproteobacteria bacterium | reverse complement strand
TGGAGCGCACCGGTCTGGTCGACGAATGTGGCCGTGATCATTTCTTCCCGAACAAGGAGCTGGCATTGCGCCAGTTGTTGGCCAGCTACGATCGGCAGCCCGCCTGACGTCGACGGCTGGAATGCCAGCGGCGTAGACGAGCGGGTTGTTCCGCGATGCCTTACTTCACCATGTCGCCGGCGCTGCGAGTCGTCCGGCACATGTCGGCCTAGGAGATTGTCAGCGGATGCAGATTCCCGCGCCCGCTGTCGGCGGTCCGATCAGTGAGATGACGCAGCGGCCGCGTGGACACGATAGCCGGCATCGCGCCCGGCGCGGTTGCGCGGAGGACCGGCCCTGTGAATCAGAGCTGTCGCTCGATCGGCAGCAGGCTCAGGATGAATGCCTGTACCCTGGCCCACGCAGCCGCTTCCGGGTCACGCCCGTAGTGGCGCACCGCCTGTCCGCCGTCGATGCCGGTCCACACGAATCGTGGCTCACCGCCAGACACGGCGTCGGCTGACGCTGCGGGCTCGAGTGTGAGCCGCCACGCAATCCGCGGCAGCACCTGCGTGCGCCACTCCGCAACCTTCGCGGCGAGTTCGGGGCTGTCGACGAGAATGCCCATCTCGGTGTTGAGCAGATACGAGCGTGGGTCGAGGTTCATCGAGCCAACGAGCACACGTTGCAGATCGAAGACCAGCGTCTTCGCATGCAGACTGGCCTGTGACTCGCCCAAGCGACGCTTGCCATCGCTTTTCGCAGCCGTTGTCGGGCGCATCTCGTAGACCTCGACGCCCGCCTCGACAAGTGATCGCCGGTAACGTGCATAGCCTGCATGCACGGCAGGCACGTCGGTGGCGGCGAGCGAGTTGGTCAGCACGGTCACCCGCACCCCGCGGGCCGCCAGTGCGCGAAACAACTCGGTCCCCTTGGGGCCGGGGATGAAATACGGCGACACCACGATCAGGTCCTTGTCGACCGCCGTAATCAGGTCGACGAGTTGCGGGCCCATGTGGGTATCCTGATC
Source organism: Gammaproteobacteria bacterium (assembly GCA_020445205.1). Taxonomy (GTDB): domain Bacteria; phylum Pseudomonadota; class Gammaproteobacteria; order Chromatiales; family Chromatiaceae; genus Thiosocius. The sequence continues at coordinate 7,583 of JAGRHA010000262.1, read as the reverse complement.
GTCGGGATCGGTGCTCACCTTTTGCGGCAGGTCGTACAGCAGGCGCGCCGGGCCCCAGTAGAACGTGACATCCTTCTGCACCAGTTTCTCAGCGAGGTTGGATTCGCGCAGGCGCCGAGCGTAGGGCGAATCCCGCATCGCCACGACCTGCTGCGCGAGCCGGGTGCGCGCAGCATCCAGCCGTTCGCCATCGCCTGCCTCTCCCAACGCCTCCACGGGATAGGCCAGACTGCTGTTCCAGTAGAGATCGAACGCGCCACTCACGGCGTGCACGATGGGGCCGACGGCCGCCACGTCCATGTCACCGAAATTCGTCTCATCGGCGGCCTCGAAGTATTCGTCACCAATGTTTCTACCGCCGACCACCGCCACCTGGTTGTCGGCGGTGAACGACTTGTTGTGCATGCGCCGCGTGACCGTACCGAAGTGTGACACGAGATCGAGGAAGCGCAGGCTGCGCGAGGGGAACGGGTTGAACAAGCGGATCTCGATGTTCGGATGCAGGGCGGCAGCCGCCAGCCCTGCGTCACGTCCCCCCATATCCATGTCATCGAGCAGCAGGCGCACACGAACACCGCGCTCCGCTGCCCGCATCAGGTAGGCGGCCAGCAGGTGACCCGTGGCATCGTCGTGAAACAGGTAGTACTGCACATCGAGCGTGCGCTCTGCGGCTTCGGCGAGCGCAAGTCGCGCGACGAAGGCATCGAGGCCGTGTCCGAGTGGCAGGAAACCGGAGTCGCCGGCATGCGCAGCGACCACTGGGGCGATCCCCGTCCCCAGACGCGTATCGTCCGTATCCGTCATCGCCTTGGTGTCCGAGCGGGGATAGTCCTGCGGCAGGGATGCGCAACCCTGTATGACGGCCACGACGACCACCCAGGCAGCGATGCGAAGCGTCAGCCGCAGCCGGGAGGGGATGGCCTGCGTCCTGTGTGGCTGATGTGATGCCATTGCCTTCCCCGTCAGCGGGTGAGTGAGATCGTGCCGAACCAGCGCTTGCCCAACTCCTCGAGGCCATTGGTGCCGTCCATGCGATCAAGGAAGTTCTCGGTCCAGTTGATGAACTGTGCATCGTTCGCCGGCAGCGCGATACCGATCGGTTCGTAGGTCAGCAGCGAGAACACGGATACGAAGCCGGCACCGGGATGGGCCTTCAGGGTGGCCAGACACACCGGATAATCCGTAAGCATGCCATCCGCCTCTCCTGCCTTGACCAACTCGGCTGCGCGGTCGTAGTCGTCCACCTTGATCAGCGTCGCATCGGGCAGCAGTTCGCGCGCGAAGTCGACACTGGTGGAGCCATTGAGGACGGCCAGGCGAGTGTCCTGCGTGTTGAGATCCGGGGATCCCTGTGCCTTGGCCAGGGCCTCGTTGCGCGACACGATGCATTTCCCCGATCGCAGATAGGGACCGACGAACGCCACGCGCAGGTTGCGTTGTGGCGTGATGGTCACGTTCGAGATGACGATATCGACTGCGCCGGACTCGAGTGCGGGCAGCAGTTCGCTGAATGCCATCACGCGTGTCTCGAGCTTGACGCCGATCATGCTCGCCATGACACGCGCGAGGTCGATGTCGAATCCGACCACCTTGCCCGTGCCGTCCGACTGGCTCATCGATGGCATGTTGCCTGACGTGCCGAGAATCAGGCTGCCACGTTCGGTGATGCGGCTCAGGGCCGACTCCGCCGCGAGCGGGGCGGTGCCGTACAGCATCAACAGACCCGTGACAGTAATTAGCAGCGCGCGCAATGGTTTCGAAGTCATTTTCTGCTCCGTGAGGGGTTGTCCATCCGTCGGTTACCGTCGCGAAGGTAGCAGATCCCCGGTGCCTGCGGGAGCACCATGGCTAAACCGCCCGCTCGCCGCACGCGTCTACGGCGTCCCGATGCCCGGCACTGCCGGCACGCGACGCGGGCCATACGCCGCCGCTGCCGCGCCCAGGCCACCGGCCGTGGTACCGTTACCGACGTTCCCCTGCCGACACGGTCTCACGGCCGCGACAGGGGTATGACGGCCGTTGGGGTGGCCCGCGACGGATTGGACGTCGGTTGCGTTGCAGTGATGCGGCGCGATGGACGTACAGCGCACACCGGCACAGCGTGTTGCCGATCCCACGGACAGCGGCGCCCGGCGATGGTATGCGCCTGACCACGAGGTCCGATGGGTGTTGCGCCGCAACGCGACCCTGTATCGAGCGCACGCACAACACGGAAACAGGAGGCTTACCGCATCGTGATCAGATTCATTCACTGCGTAAAACGCAAAGAAGGTGTTTCAACCGAGGAATTTCGACGCTTCTGGAACAGCCCGGAATTCAACGGCCTCATCGACGAGATGCTGGGACATGTGCTGACCGCCGGCATCAGAAAGAACCTCACGCTCGATATCGAGTTCAACAAGACGCTGCAGGCGGAACGTGACGCAAAGCAATCGTTCGACGGCGTACTGGAAATCGTCTGGCAAGCCGGCGGTGACCTGGCTGCACTCCTGGCCAACGACGAGTTCCAACGATTGACGCGGACCATGGAGGAATTGCAGCGCCCGTTCGTCGATTTTCGCGAGTCGCGAAGGTTCTTCACAGAATACGAAGACGCACCGCTGTGAACACCCGGCGGCATCCTGCAGGGCCCGCAGACATCGACGGTCCCCGGCAGGCAGCGGCTTTGCTGCACCCGGTGTCGAGCAGCGGCATGCGCTGCCCAGGTTCAGAAGCTGACGGCGAGCCCCACACCGAATCCGGACACGTTGTCGCCGAATCGGTATCGGCCAACCAGCCGGGTGCGCGACACGGCGATGTCATACGCACTCGAATCCACTTCGATCCCGATGCCGACCGAATTGAGGTGATTGAACCCGAGCAACCCGGCCTGATCACCCTGAAACGACGAGTACGCGTATTCGAGCACGTAGCGTAACGGGCGATCGAGGAATGTCACCCCGGTCGGTGCGCGATAGCGGGTCCACAGATTGATCGTGGGTACTTCCGCGCTGCCTCCGACCACGGACGAGGAGCTCGCGAAACTCTCCAGGCGGATCCACGTGTAGCGCAGTTCCACGTCGACTTCGTAGTCGGTGCGGACATGTTCCCAATCGAGCATCAGCGAGCCGCCGTAGCCATAGGCATCGAGGCGACCGTCGTTGAAGAAATCGCTCACCGGCAAACCGGTTTCCTTCTCGATGATGCGCGCTGCGAACGACGAGTCGCTCTCAACATGGCCGAGCGCGACGTTCGCGATCGGTCGCAATTTGAGCTCGGGTGCGACAGGAAAGTCCCAGCCGACCCCCCCGGTGAGTGCGACACTGGTCCATTTGAGCGGCACCGATCGGTCCTGCGTACCATCGCTGACGACGAACGTCGGGTCATAGCGACTGAAACCGATTCCGCCCTCGAGGTACAGCGGCATCTCGTCGCTCAGTGTGAAGCCACCGGCAAACTGACTGAACCAGACATCGGGGTCACCCGCTTGCGGGTTTTTGATCGACAGACTGCTGGCGGTGATATCGGGCACCACGGAATAGCCCAGCAATGCGAGGACGCTGTTGGCATGCTTTTGCACGTTGTCGCCGACCAGGACGAAATCCGCTGCCCGGGATTCGCCGACCAGCAGTGGTAACGCAGCGATGAGCATGGCATAGAGCGCACGACACCGCTTCGTTCGCGATGCAAGGGGCGACCGCCACGGGGCCGTGTCTGCCGTTTGCTTCGCGGGCGGATCGGTAACTGCGTACTGCGTGCTCATGCCGCCGCAGATTGTACGGCATACGCGGCAGAGACGATGCGTTCGGAATGGCCACGCCCCAACTCGACACCCGCGGCATCGGCACCCTGTCACCACATGCACGGCGAACGCGCACCGTGGCGTCATCGCCGATGAAGAGGCTGCGATCGTCACGGTCGTGCGCGGGCGGCCATCGCCGGCACTCGCGTCGGATTGCAGACAACGGCTCCCACACAGAGAGAGACCTCGATACCGCATCGATGACACCCCGGACACCGGTGCCGGTCACGGGGCACACGGGCGCCATCTGCCGGTACCCAATTCGTCGACCGACGCATGGCCGCGCAGAACGTTTCAGCGAGCGGGCTGACGCTCCTGCAGCGCGTTGTGGATGGTACGGTTGAGCTCATCGATCGAGAGCGGCTTGGCCAGCACGGCAGTGATACCGGTTTCCAGATAGCGCTCGTGTTCGTCGTTCATGACACTCGCCGTCAGCGCCAGAACGGGCAGGTTGCGGATATGTTCATCGGCATGACGACGGATACGGCGTGTGGCCTCGAGGCCATCCATGACCGGCATGTGCACGTCCATGAGGACGAGATCGAAATCGGCGGCTTCGAGGGCGTGAAGCGCCTCACTGCCGTCGCGCGCCGTGGTGATGTGATGGCCGGCCTGTTCGAGCAACGAGCGACAGGCGAAACGGCTGATGCGATCGTCGTCGGCGACGAGGATGCGCAGGTTCGACAGCGCGGGCACGCTGGCTGCCGCCGCCCCCTGGCTGTCCGCACTTTCCCCCGCCGCCCGCGACAGGTCGACCTCGAAGTGGAAGCAGCTGCCCTCACCCGGCACGGACGACACGCCGATCTGTCCGCCCATGAGTTCGACGATTCGCTTGCTGATGCTCAGCCCTAGCCCGCTGCCGGATCGAGCGCGCTCCGAGTCGATGCCGGCGCGGAAGAAACGCTCAAAAATATGGTCGCGGTCTTCGGCGGCGATCCCCGGCCCCGTATCCGTCACCTCCACGCGCAGGCGCACCGTATCGCGCCCACGCGAGACATCCGCAAGGCGCAGCGTGACGCTGCCACTGTCGGTGAACTTGATCGCGTTGCCGACGAGATTCAGCATCACCTGCCGCAGGCGCGACGAGTCGCCGACCAGGCGGTCGTGCAGATCCCCTGCATGCGCGATCTGCAGCGACAGCCCCTTCTGCTCGGCGAGCGGCTGCATCAGCCCTTCGATATCGCGTACCAGCCGCTCGAGACTGAAAGCCGCGGGAACGACACTCAACTGCCCGGCCTCGATCTTCGAGTAGTCGAGTATGTCGTTGAGCAGGGTCATGAGCGCACGTCCTGCATTCAGGATCAGTTTCACATAGTGCCGGTCCTTGCCCGACAGCTCGCTCTGCTCGAGCAGCTGTGCGAGAGAGAGAACACCGTTCATCGGTGTCCTGATCTCGTGGCTCATGTTGGCGAGGAACGACGTCTTGGCGCGACTGGCGGCCTCCGCGCGCTCACGTGCCATCGACAGTTCGCGCGTGCGCTCTTCGACCATTTCCGACAAATGCGTGCGGTGCTGCTGCAATTCCTGCTCGGTGCGTTTGCGATCGGTGATATCCGTCGAGATACCGCAGACGCCGTACAGTTCGCCGCGATGGTCACGCAGCGGGAACTTGATCGACAGGAAGGTGCGTGTCGTGTCGCCCGACGGCATGGACTCTTCGAACTGCAATGGTGCCGCAGCACTGATCACGCGCCGATCGTTGTATTTGATCTGTTCCACGACCACGGGTGGCAGGAAGTCGTCGTCCCGCCTGCCGATCACCTCTTCCGGCGAAGCGCCCAGAAAGCGGCTGCCGTGGCTGTTGATGAGCAGATAGCACCCGGTCAGGTCCTTGACGTAGATCGCGGCCGTGGCGTTGTCGATGATCGATTGCAGTCGCTGCTCGCTGTCACGCAGTTTGTCGAGCGTTTCACCGACGGCATCACGCATGATCGACAGGTTGCCCGCCAGCGTCGCAAGCTCGTCACGACCCGAGGTATCGATAGCGGTGTGCAGGTCGCCGCTGGCGATGCGCCGCGCACTCGCGTTGATTCTCTCCAGCGGGCGCAACAAACGGTAACGCAGGAACAGCGTGATCAGTGCGCCGAAGAGGACGAAGCCGAGCACGGCGACGCCGCCTACCCGCAGAATGGTGTCGTGCACCGCGCGGTTCGCCGTCGCACCGATGGCCTCGGATCCACGCAACACCTCGTCTTCGGGATAAGCGAGACCCAAGGTCCAGCCCGTGGACGGCATGTTGCTGTGCGCCACGTAGTAGTTTCCTTCGGGCAATTGCAGGTGTTCCAACGTGACGCTTTGTGGCTCGCCCGCGATCACGCGTCTCACGAGATCACTGAATTGGGCGTTGGACGTGCTCAGCAGATTGAGATCGAGCAACTGCTCCGTGCGGGACAGCCCGAGCACGTGCAGTCGTGACGGCGGAAATGCGATCGCCTGCCCATCGGCAGCCACCAGGAAAGCAAAACCCGTTGCGTCCTTGGAATGCGAGAATCCGGTGAAGTTGAGGATCTCCCGTCGCATATCGCTCAGCGCGATATCGACACCCGTGGCGGCGACAAAGCGGCCGTCGGACCGGTACACGGGCGCGACAGCCGAGACGATCACGCCTTTCCCCGCAGAATCCATATACAGGCCGCCGTAGCGGACCCGCTTCTCCGGATTGAACTCGGGCACGGCCACCGAGTACACGGGATCGTGCTCGGGGTTGCGCAGATCGAAACCACGCGGCCAGTCGCGGCCCGGGTCGGTATTGGGCGCATAACGCCCGAACCCGGAACGCGTGATCACCCAGGCCGCCGTAACCAGGGGATCGTCGGCCTGCGTCGCGACGAGAACGGGGTCGAGATACGACGTCGCCACGAGTTCGCGACGCAGGGTTTCATCCGGTCGGCTATCGCCCCAGTACGACACGGACACGGATTCTTCGAGGGAGTTGCTGTAGCCCCAGTTCTCGTAGCGCAGCGGCAGCAGCGCCGCCACGGTCAAGCGCGGATCGTCGAGTCGGGCCTCGTCGTCATAGAAGTGGGACAGTGCGGCGGCCTGGGTCGCGACCTGCTTGAGATAGTGACGGAACAGCGTGTCGTAACGCTTGGACTGCTCTTCCGCGACACGACGGATGAAGTCCTCGGCCTGTTGCACGGCCGATTCGACGTAGACTTTGTTGATCGTCGTCCCGAGGGACGTCAGGCTCGCAATGCTGTGCCAGAGAAAGGCGAGGATTGCCAACAGCAGGATGCCCGCGACGGCTGCCCGGATCTGATTGCTGAGCCTGTACATGGTCGACGGCAGCCTCCGGTTAGCCGTATACGTGTCCTTGCGCGGCCGCATTATTAACGATCACACCCTGCAGGAGAATCGCAGGGGACTTATAAAGGTGCCGAAATCTGCGTCGGATGGCCGCGACGAAACCCCTGGCAAACGCTCGAACAGCCGTCACGCGCGGCGTCGCCGGTCGCCTCTCGTGTCACGCCAAGCGCGGCCGCACACGCGCGTTCCGTAACGGCGCGCGACGCGCCGCCCCCGTAGGCGGGCGCATTCCACTGATACATAATCCGCCCGATCTCCGTGCTGGCATGGGAACGACACCCGGATGCGGCGTGGCACGTTCACCCGATCGGAAACGTGGCGTGGCAATTCCGCCCCGGCCGTCGCGTGGAAGGAGTAGGAATGAAGGTTGCGAACGATTTCGACGACGGTTTGCCGAGGCGTGGCCCCGTTGCAGGGCACATGTCTACAGACCTACCCGGGGTGGCAAAGTGAACGCTTGCGTTCGCAAATGTTTCGCTGCTTGCCGGGCGGGACT
>JAGRHA010000261.1 GCA_020445205.1 Gammaproteobacteria bacterium | reverse complement strand
GGCGAGCCCGAGGCCGGTGCCACCGTAGCGGCGTGTCGTTGTGGTATCGGCCTGGGTGAACGTCTGGAACAGCTTGTCGCGTTGTTCGTGCGATATGCCGATGCCGGTGTCGGCAACGGTGATGCACAGCATGCCCGTATTGGCATCGGTCGCATCCGGCGTGGCGTCGGCGCTAACCGTGACTTCGCCCTGCTCGGTGAACTTGATCGCGTTGTTGCACAGATTGATCAGGATCTGACTCAGGCGAAGCGGGTCGCCCCTGATCACCTCGGGCAACGTGCCGTTGAGTTCGATGCGCAGCGTGAGTCCTTTCTCCTCGGCTTGCACGCCGAGCATATCGGAGATTCCGTTGAATACCTCGATGGTCGAATAGGGGCGGTCATCGAGTTCCAGTTTGCCGGCTTCGATTTTCGAAAAGTCGAGAATGTCGTTGATCAGGTGGCGCAGCGATTCGGCGGCGCGGTCGACTTTCTGCAGGTAGTTTCTTGCGATGTCGCCGAGTGGCTGCTTCAACGCGAGATGCGTCATGCCGATGATCGCGTTCATCGGTGTGCGGATCTCGTGGCTCATGTTGGCAAGGAACTCCGATTTCGCCTGGCTCGCCTCTTCGGCGCGACGGGTGGCTTCGCGCAGACGGTCTTCACTGCGTTTGCGCTCGGTGATGTCCTGGAAAATGGCGACGATTCCGATCGGACGTGACTCGGCGATCAGCGGGACAAGCGCGATCGACACCGGAAAGCTGTGGCCATCCTTTGCGGTAAGGGTATCGTTCTCGGAGCGGTATTCGCGTTGCTCGTCGAGCAGAGTCGCAACGATATCCTGTTCACCGTGCAGCGCTGTACCCGTCGGATCGGTGAAATTCAGCACCTCGTGCATCTGCCTGGCCGAGAGCTCGGTCAGCGACCAGCCGAGCAGACGCTCTGCCTCATGATTGATGAAACGGCAGTAACCGTAGCGGTCGAGGGCATAGACACCTTCACCCAGCGACTCGGTCATGCTCTGAAGGAACAGCCGGCTCTCTCGAATCTCGTCCTGCATGCTTTTCTGTAGTGTGATGTCGGTGCAGATCGAGATGTACTGCTCCGGGTTCCCCTGGGTGTCGAGCACAGGGACTATCGATGCAGAGACCCAGTAAAGACTTTCGTATTTGGCACGTCGACAGATCTCGCCCTGCCAAGCCTCGCCGTTGCGGAGGGTTTCCCAGATCTCTTCGTAGAACGCCGTGGAGTGTTCAGTCGAATTGAGCATGTCGTCACGCATGCCCACGAGTTCCTCGCGGGTATAACCGCTGATTTCGCACATCCGGTCGTTGACATAGCGGATCACGCCATCGAGATCGAGAATCGATACGATGGTGTGTTGGTTGATCGCGAACATCTGGCGGTCGATGTCGCGCCGCAGGCGCTGGCGGTCGTCGACCAGCTCGGCGACCACCTGGGTCAAGGCAGCGGTACCGGCACGATCATCGTCCATCGGTGGCGCCCCGACGCTCCTCAACAGCGAATTGGCGGTCTCACGCAGCAGCACCAGACTGGCGGCTTGCTCCTGTGCGACGGTCTGCAACTGCTGGTTGGCGTGGAACAGCTCCAGGCTCTTCTGTTCTAGCAGGTGCTCGGCCTGCCTGCGTGCCGCCTTTTCGCGTTCGAGACGCCTGTGCAGGATCTCGATTTCGTTATTCATCACGCAACGCGCTTGAGGTTGAAGCTGCTCTTGTAGAGGTCGTCCGCCGCGCTGTCGGTCCGGGTGATCTCCAGGCGATCGCCGAAATGTTCTGCGCAGCCCTCGATGAGGCCTTGGGCAAGGTCGGCAAACGGTCGACGCGATTGATAGTGCATCGCCATGCTGTTTTCGTCGGTGCGCTCGGTCAGGAAGCGTGGCAACTCGGCGTCGGGGTACAGTTTGCGTACTTCGACATGCACGTGCCGTTCGATTGTGTCGAGGAAATCGAATGTGCTGGTGATGCCGTCAAAGAAACCTGGATACAACTCCGTGAAACGCCGGGCGAGGTGGCGACCCAGCCGGCGGATCACTATGGCGGCTTCAGTGCCGGTCTCGCGGCTGAGGCGACGTGCGAGGGTCAGCAGTTCCTCGTGGTCGTAGGTGCCGACCGTGGTGTAGGCGCCGCCGGACGGGAGATCCGATTCAACGATGATCTTGTCGGCGATGTCAGGCGAATAATTCGCCTCGACCATCTCATTGAATTCACTGAATACGATGCCTTTCATTCTGCTGTCCCCTGAAACGCCTGTGGCGGACTGCGCGCTCGCGTCTTATCCCCTGAAATAGCGGCTGCGGGCCCGTGTTCTGAATGGCGTGCGCGCTTGTGGGGGTGAGGTCATGAGGAAGGCGGTGACCGGCCGTCGGGCACCGCTGCTGGGTGGGCGATGGCCCGGTGTGGGCTGCACACACGGCCGGATGTCGGCGGTGTGTTTGGCCCTGTGGCGATCGGTGAAAAATCGGGCTTACGTTGGCCAGTCCTGCCTCAGCTCGGCTCAGGACACTTCGGAGTCGGCGTGCAGCTCACCTGTTTCGGCAGTCAGCAGATCACTGATCAGTTCGCGCACGTGTACACGGGCCTGCAATCGGCGCAGCAGCAGGTAGAGGCCGCCGAGTTTGCGGTGCAGGAAAATCACGTCGGCCGGGGGCAGGCGGCCCATGGGTTCGCGCACGCGCACGGCGACCAGCCTGTCGCTCATCCGCTGCACGAGGTCGCTGTTGCCGAACGGAAAGGCTCCGATGTGCCGTGCCGGTTCGCTGGCCATGCGCAGCAGCCCCGTGATGACTGCGCGATAACGCGGCGTGTCGTCGGCGCCAAGATAGCCTACGGTGGTCGCGGCACGCACGATATCGTCGTCGCTGCCATCGACACACGCGGCAAGCAACGCGCGTAGTGCCCGACGTCGCGCAGGGGGGTACACCCGGGTGGCGCCGAAATCGAGCAGCTGGATGCGCCGCGTGCGTGCGTCGAACTGGTAGTTGGCGAAGTTCGGGTCGGTCTGCACCATGCCCCAGTCGAATACCTCGCGCAGCGCGAGCGTGGTCAGTGCTGTCGCCGCCGCGTCGCGTATCACGGCCGGCTGATGCTGCAGCGATTCGATACGCGCACCGTCGGCGAACGACATTGTCAGCACCTCGGCGTTGCTCAGATCGGCCAGCGGCTGCGGGATGCTGAAGCGCTCATCGTCGCCGAGCAGCGCTGCGAAGTGCTGCATGGCAGCGGCTTCGTGCCGGTAGTCGGCCTCGAGGTGCAGCTGTTGCTTGGCTTCGGCGAGCAGCGGTGTCACGTCGTACTGCTCCGGCAACAGGCGTGCCACGCGCAGCAGAGTGGCGACGTTGTCGACATCACTGTCGATACTTCGCTGCACCCCTGGGTATTGGATCTTGACCGCAACACGCATACCGTCGCGCAGCTGTGCATCGTGTACTTGGCCGATCGATGCCGCCGCGAGAGGCGTGAAATGGAAGCGCTGAAAGCGCTGCTGCCAGCCTTCACCCCATGCCCGCTCGAGCACACGGGCGACCTCGCCGAGCGGCATGTGGTGCGCATCTTCACGCAGCCGCGCGAGCAGTTCGCTGAACGCCGGTGGCAGGATGTCGCCACTGTCCATTGACAGCAGCTGGCCAACCTTCATCGCGGCGCCGCGCATCTCCGACAGGCGGTCGGCGATGCGGCCGACGTTCGACGGTGTCAGCAGCAGATCGGCGATCGAGGGTCGGCTACCGCGTGCGACCTGCCGTGCACCTTCGCTGAGCATGCCCCCGGCGATGCCGCCTGCGAGTCGACCGAGCAGCGACAGCCGACCGAGACGTGACGTCGGGACGCTGCGCTGTCGACTCATGCCGAGGCCTCGGGCGGCGGGTCGCAGCCAAGGTCGGCGCAGCGTGTCGCGTAGCGACGCCGCGCGAAACGCTCATACAGCCGATCGAGCAGGGGCAGCAGGTGGAGTGCACGCACGAGGCGGGCAATGTGCCGGTATCCCCGCAGGTGCGACCACAACTCGACGAAGGCGCGTGCACCCGTGTGCCACTGGCCTCGGATATCGCGCACATGCAGGCGGGCCATGGCGGTGTGCCAGTCGACGCCATCGATGGGCGCATCGGGTGTCAGCGATGCGAGGTCGATCCAATCGATCGCGCCGGCACCACGCCGGCGCCGGTAATGCGCGATTTCGCGACGGCACAGCGGACAGTCCCCATCGAACAGCACGCGCACGCGATCGTGAGGTGATGACCGTCCGTCAGACATGGCGATGGCCAGCCCACTTGCCGTGTGGTGCGTAAGGGTGCGGGTGGCCAAGAGTCGGTTGCGGCTGGGTCGTCATGTCTGCGTCTGCATCGCGGCGTTACGACACGGAGGTTACGGCAGTATGCCGCGGAATAACGTCACCCGATGTGTACGAATCGCCATGGAACCCAGGTTGCGCACGCTTTGTTCTGGACAGGGACGCGTTGCCTGGCGGCACCGTACGCACGCGTGAACCGGCAGTACTGCGCCGAAGTCGGTCCGTGGTGCGTGCTTCGGGTATCCGTCGGCAGCCGTTGGATGACTGTTGTCGGCTTTCGGCAGCGAAGCACGTAGGCGCAGGTCGGACGTTGCGGCAACAGCAGCTGCAATCCTGATGCGCGGTGCGCGTCAGGGTGGAGGCGAAAGATGCGAGTCGTACGCGGATGCGGTGCCCAGGGTTCGACGGATCCGGCAGCATCCGCGACGGCGTGCCGCCGCGCGGGGAGGGGCGCGACGGCACTCGGGGCGGACTCAGACGTCCGCGAGGCGGTCAGTCGTCATGGCGCTCCGCGTCGGGTCGGTTGGCCATGAAGTCGTCGAACTCCTTTTTGTCCTGACGACGTTTCGAATCGGCGCGGTATGCCCGAAACGCTTCGGCCCTGCGACCAATCTCTTCGCGGATCTCGCGGATGCGGTCATGTTGCGTCTGCTGGTAATCGTTGAATACGACATTGTCGGATTCGCCGACCGAACGCGCGCTGCCGCTGCGGAACTGCACCCATTTGTCGCGCACCCATCCCGGCAGTTCCTGCACCGGGCGGCCGAGGAGCGTCCACACCAGTACGGCGATACCCAACGGGGGGAACAGCATGAATCCCACCACCATCGCAGCGATGTTGGCGCCACTCCAGTGGCCGCTACGGCACCACGGCCCGTCGCCGCCGAAACACCGGCCGTGCGTAGCGTTGCTAGCAGAATAGTTGGTCGATGACATGGTCTGAATCTCCACTAAGCCTATGAAAACAACACGTTAACCTCAAATTCAACTAGAAGTAAACAGTGTTCACATCGCAATCTAGTGGAAGCCGAGAGGTTTTTCAAGGCCGAACCGCAAAAAAGTTAACAATGTTCACTTTAAGTGCTAAAAATAACGCCATGGAGAAAGAAAAGAAGCGTTACCACCACGGCCATCTGGCTGAGTCGTTGCTCGATGCCGTAGACGAGCTGGCGTCGCAATTCGGCATCGAGGCAGTCACGCTGCGGGCCTGCGCCAAGCGCGTCGGGGTGTCTCCGGCATCGGCATTTCGTCATTACGTCGACAAACGTGCGTTGCTGACGGCGTTCGCCACACGGGCGCTGCACCAGCTCGCCGAAGCCATGGACAAAGCCGGGCGCCAAGCCGGCGAGCAGGGCGCCGATGCCTTCCATGCCGTTGCCATGGCGTACATCACGTTCGCGCTCGACAAACCCGCGTTCTTCCGCGCGATGTGGCGTGAAGAGACGATCTATGCGCGTGACCCCGATTACCTCGCCGCCGCCGAACGCCTGGCCGGTTATCTCAGCGAGGGTTTCGTCAACACGATCGTCGACGAAGATCCGCACGATTTCAGTCCACTGGAACTGTTGGCGTGGTCATCGGTACATGGACTGGCGAGTCTGTTCGTCGACGGGCCGGTGGCGCGGGGCAGTGACCGACTACAGAAGCTGGTGCTCGCGGATCACATGTTGGCGCGGTTGCGGCCGGCGTTGACGGCGTGATGGCGCCCGCGTTCGGAAGGCCAAGGAGTGATCTGTCACCCCACGGTGCATGCCATCGAGCCAGTCCAGCATTCGGACTTCCAGGCGGGTGCAGAACGGCAGCCACAACCACACGAATACGGCCAGCGAGCACAGCAGATCTGCGATGTGAAGGCCGTCCGTCAGCATGCCAGCGGTCGTGAGACCGAAGATCAGCCCACGATTGGTATTGAGCAGGCGATGATGTTGTTTGGCGTTCATGTGACGTGCTCCGTTCTCCGACGATGTCTCGCCCACGACTGCACCGCGTAGGTTGCGCAAGCCAGTGTTTGAAAACCGCTGACGGCGCTTGCGTCTACCGTCAGCGGTCGGTCTGAAGTGCGTACGACGCCGGTTGTCAGCCCCGGTTGACCTTTGACACGGCGACGTGGTGCATCGCCGGCCATTTGCGTTTCGCGTTGGCAAGGGTGCCCGCCTTGTCCTCCTGGTATTTCGCAAAGGCCACCGCATTCAGAAAGACATAGAGCTTGCCGTCGACGATGTCGGCAAAGTGCGGGTTGGCGTCAAGCTTCTTGCCGATTGCCACACCGAACGCGCAGTAGCCACCGTACTCGGGCAGGTAGGCGCCAGGATTCGATGCGAACGTGTTCTTCGTTTCCGCGCTGGCGAAGTAGTAGGCAACGCCGTCATGCACATGCGTGAACGTCGCATCCCCGGCGGTGACGTCGAGTCCAAGGGCCAACGCCACGGTGTCGTTGCCACGCAACGCGACGCCTTCGCCGGAGAGGGTGGTGCCTTTGCTGAGGTTGTATTCGTCGACGGCGAAAGCGGCGGGTGCAAGTGACACGGTGCCGATGAGCGTGACGGTGGCGATCAGGGTAGAGATGGTTTTCATTGGGATATTCCTCGTCAGGTAGCCGCCCACAGTGGGCGGGGTTGGTGGTTGCCGCGGGCCGCATGGCCGGCGGAATGAGTCGCCGCGTCGCGCCGACCGTGCCTGGGTTAGAGCAAGTGGCGGGCCAATGAAAAAAGGTCAATTGAAACAGTGGGATATGCTTTTGATGCCGCATCAAAAATCTGAGGAACTCAAAATGTTGGGTTTCAAAGCTCAAAAAATTGAGATAACTGCCAGGCGTCCGCAGGGCGCAATGGAGTGGGGGATGTGCGGCATCGGAAGGTGATGTCCGTGGTGTCGGATTTCTCGTGGATGTTGGTCTGGTGAGCGGGGATGAATTCGCCGACGTGAGGGATCCGCGGGCGATCGCGACGCGCCAGGTGTCCGCCCTTGAGAGCGGCACGTCCAACGCCACCAAGGGGCGTCGGTTCGCCGTTCCTGCGCGCAACGGGTGATTTAGCGGCCGGTTGGTGAGTCGATCACCGGCACCAAGCCCGCGACCCGGGTGCAGCGTCGAACACGCGCTTGCGGCCGCCAGGTGGGGCCGCAAGCGGGGTGTCCGCCTATGCGGCCAGCGAATGGCAGTCGCGTTGATCAGTCGGATTGTCTGACGGCACGTGGCCGGTCGACGGACGGGACGGTGTCGATGAGGTCAAGTTCCGCCAGTCGCCGGAACCGCTATCAGCGTGTCTCGTTCACACACTGCGCCTGGCCGGCAAGGAAACACTCGCCACGGTTCTGGGGCCGCAATCGCAACGCATCGACAAGGTGCCGCCGTGCGCTTCCAGGATCCGTTTGACGATGGCCAGCCCGAGGCCGGAACCGTGGGGTTTCGTGGTGAAGAACGGCTCAGTTATGCGGTCGAGTATGTCAGCGGAGATTGTGCCCGGGTTTACGATCTCGATCACGGCAACGGCTTCACCGGGTGGTTCGAGCACACTGATCGCGACGGTCCCGTTCGGCCCCGTCGCCTCGCAGGCATTGCTCAGGAGGTTGATCAGCACCTGTTTCAGTTTGTCTTCGTCGGCTGCCACGGTCGATGCAGACGAGGGCGGCAGATAACGGATATGGCGCGTTGCGGTCGACGCGTTGCCCTGCAAGCCGATCAGTGTGTCGTTGATCAGCTTGTCGAGGTCGAGTTCACGTTTCCGAAGCGCTTGAGGTTTCGCGAACAACAGCAATTCGTTCAACAAGCGCTGCAGGCGCTCGAGCTCCGAGGCGGCCAGTTCGAGTCGTTTTTGGGCGGATGCTTTTTGACCCACGGTGTCGAGATAGTCTAGGGCGAACCCGATCGTCGAAAGCGGACTGCGGACTTCGTGAGCGATGGTGGCAGCGAACTCGCCGACGGCGGCCAGTCGTTCCTTATCGTGCAGGCGACGCAACGCCGATTCGGCGGTCTTGCGTTGCGTGATGTCGCGAAATACGACAACGGCGCCGACGATCTTGTCGCCCTCGCAGATCGGTGTGCTGGTGTACTCGACCGGAATGCCGCGGCCATCCTTGTGCCAGAACGTCTCGTCGTCGCAGCGATGAACTTTGCCATCGTGGAAAGCCGCATAGATCGGGCATTCCTCGTGTGGGTAAGGTGAGCCATCGGGCTTGGAATGGTGATGGAAATCGTGTGCTGGTTTTCCGATGATCTCGCTCGCCGTCCAACCCAGCATGTCGATGGCCGCGGGGTTGGCAAAGGTGGTTCTTCCCTGGCTGTCGATGCCGTAGATCCCATCACCTGCGGCATTGAGGATCAATTCGTGCTGGTGCCGGAGGTGTAACAATGCCTGTTCGGCCTCGTCGCGCGCGCGCCGATCACGTGCACGCATCTCGACCTGGACTGTCTCGCGGGCCCTTTGCGCCGCCTTTCGCTCACGGATATCACGCACCATCGCAATGACACACGGTTGGTTGTCGATCGTTGTCGCGGATGCCGATATTTCGGCCGCGAGCTGCACGCCGTGTTTGGTCAGACAGGTGAGCTCATCTGTCCAGCCGCTGCCGTCGCGCTGGACCCGGCTCGTGAACGCGAGCAGGCGTGGCATTTCGGACGGGTGAGCAGCGCTGATCGCCAAGTGCCGAATCTCGGCCGCGGAATAACCCAGCATCTGACTGGCGCGGGGGTTGGCGTCGCGTATCCTGTCGTTGACTGGGTCAAGGATGAAAATGGCGTCGTTTGAGTACTCGAAGATCTTGCGGAACAGGTCCCTTTGTGTGGCATCCGATGCGGTCGCGGGTACGCGTTGGCTCGGCGGTGCGCTCTCCGCCGGCTGCAAATGCTGGCGTGTGGACGTGTCGAGCAATCGGTCCATTGGCGTATCTCCGGTGGCAGTGACGCGCTCGTCACAGGTCCAGTTCACTGAGTCCTTGATGTCCTTCCGGGCGACGGCCCGCTGGCCAGTGGTAAAGGCGTTGTGACTCACTGATCGGCAGGTCGTTGATGCTGGCGATGCGCAGCCGCATCAGGCCGTTGTCGTCGAACGCCCAGTTCTCGTTGCCGTAGGAGCGGAACCAGTGACCGGCGTCGTCGTGCCATTCGTAGGCGAAACGCACGGCGATACGGTTGTCTGTGAATGCCCAAAGCTCTTTGATGAGTCGGTAGTCCAACTCCCTGGCCCACTTGCGTTGCAGGAACTGCACGATCGCCTCCCGTCCCTGAAGAAACTCGCTGCGGTTGCGCCAGCGACTGTCGGGTGTGTAGGCCAGCGCCACTTTCGCGGGATCTTTGCTGTTCCAACCGTCTTCGGCCAAGCGCACTTTCTGCGCCGCGGTCTCGGCAGTGAAGGGGGGTATCGGTGGTCTGCTGTCGGTCATGGTTTCACCTCTTGTGTCGGTTCGGCCGGCCCGGCGGGTCTTGGGACACTCCGGGCCGGCCGGGTATCGGTCAGCCGGTTGTGGATTCGTTGCGCCGGTCCGTCGTCGTGGGCACGCTCTGTCCTGGTCCAGGCGTCGCGGCGACCGGGGTGGGCGTCGCCGCGCGCAGATCTGGTCGTGCGGTCGTGTCCCGCGCGTGCGCACGGTCTGCACAGACGTCCGTCTTCGTCAGGCGGGTTGACCCGTCCGCCGCGCGGAGCTGGCAGGCAAGGTTCAGCGCTGGGCGGAGAGTCATGTCGGACACGGCGCCTTCCTCCGGGGCATTGGCGATGAGGGTTTCACTCGGCCTGCATGGCCTGGGTCGCCTGGTCGGTGGTCCACACGGTGTTGGCCATGTAGCGAAAGTTGACGAGGGCGGCTGCATACCCGTCCCCTTCCTCGACCTGGGCCGCCGCCGTTGCATCCGATACCACGGCCACTTCGAAGCCCTGTTCGAGCAGTTCGCGCATGTGTGACTCGGTGCAGAGATTTGCCGACATGCCGGCCAGCACCACCTTGTCGATACCCTGCTTGCGCAGTTGCAGCACCAGGTCGTTGGTCTCTGGACCGTAGACTTTGTGCGGGCTGGTCACCGTGGTGTGGCCGTCGTTGATGTAAGGCTTGTAGCGTTCGAGCCAGTCGGCGCCGGAGCCCTCGAAGCCGTCGGTATGCAGCGGTCCTTTGCGGTCGAACATGCCGATGTCGTGCATGAGTTTTTCCAGTGCACCTTCGAATTGCCAGCCATGGTCGTGCGGGTAGTAATAGTGCGGAGAGATGAACACCGGGATGCCTTCGGCTTTGGCCACTTTGAACAGGTCGTCGATGTTCTCTACCGTTTTGTTGGCTTCGACGTTCTTGCCCACCACGCCCCAGGTGACGCCGTTGGGGCTGAGGAAGTCGTTCTGGGGATCCGTCACGACCAGCGCGGTACGTCCCTTTTCGATTTGCATGCCAGGGTCGGGTAGGGCGGCAAGGCTGCTTGAGATCGCGGCAGTCAGGGACGCAACGGCGCCAAGCGTTGTTACGATTTTCTTCACGGTCGTCTCCGTCGTGGCGCTCGCCACGGGTTGGGTAAAGGGGTGGAGAAGTGCCGGTCGAGCTATCGAGGGTCGCTCGTCGCTGTGTCGTGTCTGACAGTTCTCCTCACGCAATGCAGACAGTGCGAGGGGTGTGCCAATAAAAAAGTGCATAAAAAACAATGATGTGAAGCGTATCGTTCGCATCAAAAACTTGTGGAACTCAGAATTTTGTGGCCGAATCCTCAAAAAACCGCGGAGGACGTCATGGAAGATTGGTTGTTTCGCAGTGCGCCGACGTTGATGGCGACGCTGGATGAAGCGCTCGTCTGTCGCCAGGCCAGCCACGGCTGGCGCGTGCGGCTTGGCCTCCTGCCGGCGGCTGACGGGCTGGCGCTGCCGCTGTCAGAGATCCTGGATGTCGAACACACTCCCGGGCTCGTGGCGCAACTGCACGACGCGATGCGCGGCGAGGCGCCGCTACACGACACCCCGGTT
>JAGRHA010000260.1 GCA_020445205.1 Gammaproteobacteria bacterium | reverse complement strand
GTCGCACCACGCCGCGCTCGAGATCGTCGAGTACCTTGCGGATCACGGCACGGTCGAGTTCGACCTCGAGTCGCCGTGCCTCGACGACCGGGAAGATGTTGGACGGTTGAATCAGTTCGCCGTCCTGACGGATACGAACCAGGGCTTCGTAATGGCAGATGACGCCGCTGTTGAGGTCGACGATGGGCTGGTAGAACATCTCCAGGCCCTTGCCATACACCACGGCGTCGTAGACGGCGGTGTTGACCCAGCTCGAGAACAGCCCTTCCGAGTCGCGCGCCAGCGCCTCGTTGAACATGACCACGTTGGCATGGCCGGGACGCTTGGCTTGGTACATCGCGACATCGGCCTTCCACTGCAAGGTCTGCAGATCTTCGAGATCGTCGACGCGCGCGATCGCCAGACCGGCGCTGATGCGCATGGGCTCGCGGATGCCGAGCTTGCTGAAGTCGTAGCCGACGATCTTTTCATGGCACCGTTCGGCGATGCGCAGTGCCGATGGCTCGTCGCAATCGAGCAGGATCACGGCGAACTCGTCACCGCCGATGCGGAATAGTTCCTCGCCCTTGCGCAACACCGAACTGATGCGGCCGGCGATGACCTTGAGCACCTGGTCGCCGACACCGTGGCCGTAGGTATCGTTGATCGCCTTGAAGTGGTTGACGTCGAACAACGCGAAGCAGACACCGATGTCGCGCTCGCCGAGGGTTCGCGGCAGGTTCTGCATGAACTCGTCGAACGCGCGGCGGTTCTTGGCGCTGGTCAGGGCATCGTGGTGCGCCATGGTCCACAACTCGTGGCTCTTCTCCTCGAGGCTGCTGTGCACCTCGACGAGTTGCGACTGGTAGGCGTTGAGCGACTCGCGGATCTTTTCCGTCTCGGCGATCGGCAACACGCCGGCGAGGTCGTCGAGCACCAGACCGCCCGGGCTGTCCGTGAGACGGTCGATGTGCGCGGAAATCGCGCGCAGGGGGCGCACGATCAGGAACACCAGTGCCGGGAACAACAGCAGCGTGAAGACACCGAGAATGATGCTGAGGTTGACGATGGTGCCGGAAAACAGCCCCGTCACGGCCTCGCTCATGGGGTTGTCGCGCAGCTCGAAGCGCACGCTGGACTTCAGGTCCGACCAGGTCAACGTCTCACGGCCCGGGCTTTCGAAGCGGATCGTCGCCGGGTTGGTATAACGGTAGCCATAGCCCTGGCGCAGCTCGTCGACGATAGCGACGCGCAGGCCGACATAACCGAGCACCACGGCACCGTCATGGACGGGTTGGAACACCAACAGCGTCGGCGTCGCGCCAGAATAGTCGACATAGGCCGGCGGCGGCGGGATGGCGAACTGCCGTGGCAGCGTGCCTTCGTCGAGCTGCGCCAGCACCGAACCGTCGGGGCCGTACACCTCGGCATCGAGGACACGCGCCGGCAGTACCCCCGAGTAGCGCATACGGTGTTCGCGCCAGTACGCGTAGTAGCGCGGCGTGCGCAGCTGCTGGGCGACCTCTTCCCAAGCTGCAAACCGCGCCGCGAGATCGTGGGCGATGCGCAGCTCGCGATCCATGGCTTCGGCGATCTCGTCGCGGCCGGCAAGCAGACTCGCCGCTTCGACATCAGAGCGCACGCGGTGGAACTCGCTGTAAGTAAAGCCGCCGTAACCGAGCACGGCCAACAGCAGCAACAGCACCATGAGCAGCGCATAACCACCGATCGACAGTGCGTAACGCCGTTCAGCCATGTTCATCCCCGCGGATCACATCGCGAACCTGTTCGACGAGCCCTTCCTCGTTGGTCAGATCACAGAAGTGTTCGGCTGCCGCGACGCTGCGCAGACCGACCCCCTGTGTGCTGAGCGCGTCCATCCACTGGCGGTCGGTGTGCGGATCCCGCCCACCGTAGATCACGGTCACCGGGACGGGGCTGCCGGCCAGCGCAGCCCCCAGACGTGCCTTGTCCCAACGCAGATAGGACAACAGCGACTCGGGACTCGTGACATAGCGGTCGCAATGGCTCAGTGCATAGCGACGCATCGCTTCGGGTGCGATGGACAGATCGCTGAGTGCGCGCGCGCGCAGACGGTCGGCGCCCGCCGGGCCCTGCTCCTCACCGAAGTAAGACAGGCCGATCAGTATCGCGCGTTGGATTTCCGGTGGTGATGTGCTGGCGAGCAGTGCGCCGATCTGGATGCCGCCGGCACTAAGGGCGACGACCACGGGGCGCTTGCCGCTACGCTCGGTCAGCCACGTGATCCAGGCGCGCAGCTCGGCGACGTCCTGCTCCATCGAGTGGGTGTGCAAGGCTTCGCACGCGAAGCTGTCGCGGCGACGGTTGATGCCGAGCGTCAATGACGGCAGCAACACGCTGTAGCCTTCGGCGGCAAACGACTCGGCGATGCGACGCACGACGGGGAAGTGGCGCGTCTGCAGAAAGCCATGCAACACCACGACGGCAGGACGCTCGACATCGCCGATCCAGTAATCGGCTTCAGCTTCGAGACCGGGCGCGACGACGAGTGTCGGTTGCACATTGCCGGCGGATACGCGCAGCGCAAACAACGCCAGCACGGCAAACGCGAGATGCCGAGTTACAGCCACCTTCTCCCCTGAACGATGAAAAAAATCGTGTAAGCGCTTCAAAGATAGCTTATTTCACCGGTACGGCAAATCCCATTGTGACGATCGTCCATGACAAGGTGGGATTTCATGGTGCAGCTGCGCGCACCACGCGGGCGCATGCGACGGAACTCAGGCGCGCTGGACACGGCCAAGACAGGGTCACGCGACGCCGCGATGCGTTCATGTGAAAACGCGGCCGAATGCGGGCAGTGCGGGGTTCGCACCACGCCGCGTCAAGGCGCGCGAGGGGGTGCCGACAGTTTCACGTCGGCCGAGGAAGCCGACTCAGCAGGTAGGGTGATCGCTGTACACGCCGACGAATTCGCCGTTGCAGCCGCGGACGATGTCATCGTTGCTCTGCACACCGTCGGGACCCAACGAGAACAGGTCGTACGACTGTGGAGCGAGGGCATTGGCTGCATTGTTGGACACAGCGCCGGCCGCATCGGTACGCACACCGCTGTTGGTGGCGACGACACGCTGATAACGGTAGGTGTTGTTCCACGGATCGACCCAGGGCGCGGCGCCGGCCGGCGTCGTGCCGACGGCACCGAGGACCAGCGTGCCCGAATTCAGGTACAGCGCACGCAGCGCCCCACCATTGCCGTCCATGGGACCGAGATCGTTGTCCATCGCCCGGTCGTTGAGGATGGTTTCGGCCTGACGGATATCTTTGATCGCCGTGCCGATGCGCGCTTCGCCGATGTAGCCGTCGTAGTATTGGATCGCGATGCCCGCGATGATCGCGAGGATCGCCACGGCCAACATGATCTCGATCAGGGTGAATCCCTGTTGTCTGCGCATGCCCTTCATCCCTTGTTGGCCCCAGCCCTACATTTTCCCGAAAGATAACCGCTACAAGCGCGCGGCGCCACGTCGCATGGGACCGTGAAATGTGACCGCATCGACGTGACCACGTGCCTATTCACGCGCTTCCCACCGCCGCAGTGGGTGCCGGCGCGTCGTCCATGGCCCGCACCAGGTCGACGAATTGCTCGGGCGGCAGCGCCTTGGCGAACAGGTAGCCCTGAAGGTACGGCACGCCACGGTCACGCAGCAATTCCGCCTGGCTCCGCGTTTCGATCCCCTCGGCGACCAGCTTGAACGACGATGCGCGTGAAAGACTCACGACGGCGGTCACGATGGCGTCGTCAGCAGGACTGTCCGGCAGATCCTTGACGAACAAGCGGTCGATCTTGAGACCGTCGATCGGCAGCATCTTGAGATACTTCAATGAGGCGTACCCCGTGCCGAAGTCGTCGATCATGATGCGCGCTCCCAGTTGGCGCACGCGTTTGAGCCGTTCGACGCCCTCGTCGAAGCGCCCTATCAGGGCCGTCTCCGTGACCTCGAGTGTGAGTCGGCTGGGCTCCAGGCCGGACTCTTGCAGCGCTTGCACCACGCTGTCCTCGAACGTGTCGTCGGCGATCTGCAGGCTCGAGACGTTGACGTTGAGGGTGTCCAGGTGCACACCCGCGTCGATCCAGGCAACCATTTGCCGGCATACCGCGCCCAGCGCCCAGCGCCCGATCTCGTTGATGAGCCCGCTCTCTTCCGCGATCTCGATGAAATCTCCCGGGAACACCAGGCCCACACCCGGGCGCTGCCAGCGGATCAAGGCTTCGGCGCCTCTGACGCGGCCACTGATCGCATCGACCACGGGCTGGTAGTGCAGCACCATCTCGTTGTTGGCCACCGCACCCTTGAGTGCCTGCTCGACGTCCATGCGACCGACCAGGCGGTCGCGCATGCCCGACGAGAAAAACAGCAGACCACCGCGACGTGACGCCTTGGCCGCGTAGCTGGCCGCATCCAGACACTGCAGCATGCCTTCGAAACTCAGTGCGTCGCGCGGGTGCAGCGCGGCCCCCATGCTCGCACTCAGGCGCACCTGGCGCGCACCGAGGGCGAACTCACGGTCCAGTTCCCGGCTCATGCACTGCGCCTGCTCCTCCAGCCGCAACAACAGCTGCGCGTGGCTCTCATCGACAAGCATGAGCAAGAACTGGTCGCCCGAAAAGCGTCCCAGGACGACATCGTCCGGCAGCGCCGCGCGCAGGCGCTGGCCGACCACGCTGAGCAGGTGGTCACCCATGGTGTGGCCGACCGAGTCGTTGACCTGTTTGAAGCGGTCGAGACCGATGAGCACCATGCCGATCGCGCGCGTTCCGGCAGATGACAGGCTCCATTCGACGAACTGGTCGTGCAGGCGCGAGCGGTTCGGCAGGCCACTCAGCCAGTCGTGGTTGGCTTGGTAGTACAGCCGGCGCTCCATCGCCAGATTGCCCAAGGCGATACCCAGCACATCGGCGACGCGACGCACCGTGTCGGTATCACCATCGCGGCCATAGCGCACGGATATCACGGCGGCGACCACGTCACCGTCAGTGACGGGAATCAATACCGGCTCATCCGCGGCCTGCTTCGTGCCGACACCGTAGCCCAGCGGGACGAGGCCGCGTTGCACGGCCAGCTCGTGGATCTCCTCATGGATGTCAGACGCCTCGCAGTGCTCCACACTCTGCGCGCCGAAGCCGATACAGTAGACCTCGCCCGGATCGTGCCAGCGCTCCTGACACAGCAGCGCACAGCGTCCGCGCCCGAGCAATTCCTCCAGCGCCACCAGGGCCGACAACAGGGCGCTCTCGATCGACGTCGCCGAGTGCAACTCGCGATCCAGGCGAGCCGATGCGTCGAGCTGGCGGAACTGTTGGCCGATGCGTGCTGCCATGCCATCGAACGCGTCGCCGAGTTGCTCGAACTCATCGCCTGTACCGAGTTGGACGCGGTAATCGAACTCGCCCGCGGCGAGGTGGTGAGTCGCCGCACTCAGGCGATCGAGCGGCTCGAGGTTGCTGCGAATGAGCCGGCGACCGAACGCCAGCGCGATCAGCAGGGCGACCACGGCGCCACCGTAGAACACGCGGTCGAAACGCGCGATCGACGCGAACGCCAGCGATTCGGGCACACCCACCAAAATCGTCCAACGCTCGAACTGGTAGTACGGCTTGAGGAACAGTGACCAGCTGGCCGTCAGCATGGTTTCGCCGTTGTCGTGACGGACCGACCCGGGACGCGCATTGACCGTCATCAGGCTCGCACTCGCCGCCAGCCAACCGCGGTAATCGGTGTGGTTGCAGAACACCGGCACGGCGTCGGCATCGAGTACACACACGCGCTCCGGCCGCGCGGCCACGCCCGCGGTATCCCACAGGTGGCGCAGGCTGAGCTCGGCGCCGAAGTAGCCATCGCCATCGTTGACCATCATGAACAGGCGTTGACGGCCGCCGGGGCCCACCGCGAGCAGCACGGGCGAGTCGGCCACGACACTGTCGAGCGATCCCTGCAGCACCGTGCGCTCGGCCGCGGTGAGCGCCGTGATACCGGCAATCCGCCGCTGCCCATCGATGGTGAAGAAACCGCGCACGCGCTCACCCAGATCGAGGTCCTCGAAGCGCGTATGCAGGGCGCGACCCGTGGCACCGTTCTCGGCGACCAGCAGGAGCTGATCGGTGAGCAGCTGCAGACGCTCGAACACGTCCATGCCCAACGACTTGGCGAGTCCGCGGGCGTCGTCGAGTGCGACTTGCTCGAGGCGCGAGTAGGCGAGGTAGTAGGCGCTCCCACCGAGCATGAACAGCGGCAATGCCGCGGCGAACACGAAAGACAGAATGATGCGGTGGCTTACGCTGCGGTGCTTGGCGAAGTTCCAGCGCATACCGACTGCCGCTCAGTGGTCATTGGCGACGCCGACAAAATCGCCGTCGTTGGCGCGCACGATGTCGTCGCGTGCACGCTGTGCCGTGAACTGCGGCTGGGTAGCACCGTCGGGGTCCATGCTGTACAGGTCGTAATCCGTGTTGACCGGGTTCATCGACTTGTCGCGCCGACGCGCGCCATTGAGACCGGGCGCGGGATTGTTGCGCAGCCACAGGTACTGGTAGGGATTGCCCCAGGGATCGATCATGCTCAGGCCCGCCGCCGCCAGGGTCGCCGGCGGGTCGTTGTCGGCATAGCGGTCGTTGAGGATCAGCTCCATCTGGCGGATGTCCTTGATCGCCGTGCTGATGCGTGCCTCGTTGATGTACTGGTCGTAGAACGGCAGCGCGATGGCACCGAGAATCGACAGGATCGCCACAGCGAGCATGATCTCGATGAGGGTAAAGCCCGTCTGGGCCCGTAGCGG
>JAGRHA010000259.1 GCA_020445205.1 Gammaproteobacteria bacterium | reverse complement strand
CGACGAAACCGAGTACGCACGCCTGGTTGCCGAACGCTACAAGACGGATCACTTCGAGCAGAAGGTCGCGAGCGAAGACTTCGGCCTGCTCGACACGCTCGCCGCGCTCTACGACGAGCCTTACGCCGACAGCTCCGCAATCCCGACCTACCGCGTCTGTGAACTGGCGAAGAAGCGCGTGACCGTGGCGCTCTCGGGTGATGGTGGCGACGAACATTTCGCCGGCTACCGGCGCTACCGCTGGCACATGAACGAGGAGGCGCTGCGTTCGCGGCTGCCGCTCGGCTTGCGCAAACCGCTGTTCGGCACGCTCGGCCGCCTGTACCCAAAGGCCGACTGGGCGCCGCGCGTGTTGCGTGCGAAAACCACCTTCCAGGCGCTCGCGCGCGACTCGGTTGCGGCCTATATGCATACCGTCTCGCATACCAGCGAGGAGCAGCGTTCGATGCTGTTCAGCCCGGCCTTGCGACGCGAACTGCAGGGCTATCGTGCGATCGAGACACTCAATCACCACGCGCAACGCGCCGGCACCGACGACCCGCTCGCCCTGATCCAGTACCTCGACACGAAGACCTATCTCGTCGGCGATATCCTGACCAAGGTCGATCGCGCCAGCATGGCCCATGCCCTCGAGGTGCGCGTCCCCCTGCTCGACCACAAGTTCCTCGAGTGGGCGGCCACGGTGCCATCCGAGTACAAGCTCAAGGGCCAGGAAGGCAAGTACATCCTCAAGAAGTCACTGGAAAAGTACCTGCCGCACGATGTGCTGTACCGACCGAAGATGGGATTCAGCGTGCCACTCGCCAAGTGGTTCCGCGGTCCGCTCAAGGAGCGCATGCACAACGCATTGACCAGTGGCGGGCTGATCGAGTCCGGCCTGTTCGACGCGCGTTATCTGCAGACCCTGGCAGACCAGCATACCTCCGGTATGCGCGATCACAGCACCGTACTGTGGTCGTTGATGATGTTCGAGGCGACCATGCGCGACGATCCGCTCACCCTCTCCTCCTGAGAGCCATGGGCAAGCTGCTCGTCGCCACCACGCTGTATCCGAACCAGGTGCAGTTCCGTCACGGCATATTCGTCGAGGCGCGACTCCGCCGGCTGCTGGCCGCGAGCGATCACCGCGCAACCGTGATCGCACCCGTGCCGTGGTTCCCGTTTACCAGCCAGCGCTTTACACGCTACGCCGAATACGCACGCGTACCGCATGTCGAACAACGTCACGGTATCGACATCTATCACCCGCGATACCTTGTCGTGCCCAAGATCGGCATGCTGCTCACGCCGCTGTTCCTCGCCTGGGCGATGTGGCGGCAATTACGTGCTATCGAGCGTGATGGCGACCGGTTCGACGTAATCGATGCGCACTACTACTACCCCGATGGGGTCGCGGCAGCCATCCTCGCCCGTGTGTGTCGTCTGCCGCTGCTGATCACGGCACGTGGTACCGACATCAATGTCATCGCCAAGATGCGCGTGCCCGGCGCGCTCATGCGCTGGGCGGCGCGTACCGCACATTGCAGCATCGCCGTCAGCGCAGCGTTGCAGCAAACCATGTGCGATCTCGGCTTTCCCGCGATCCGCGTCCGCGCACTTCGCAACGGTGTCGATTTGCAGCATTTCCAACCACCGTCAACCGCCGCGTCAGAGCGTGATCGCCCCGGCAAACAGATCAAACTGCTGAGCGTCGGCAACCTCATCGAACTCAAGGGTCACGACCTCGTCGTCGAGGCATTGACCATGCTCGACGAGTGCACGTTGACCATCGTCGGTGACGGCCCGCTGCGCGACACACTCGAGCAACAGGCACACGTATGCGGCGTGGCGGATCGTGTGTACTTCGTCGGTGCCGTCGACCAGGCACGGCTGGTTGAGCTGTACGGTGAGTCGGACATGCTGGTACTGGCGTCGAGCCGCGAGGGTATGCCCAATGTCGTGCTGGAGGCCATGGCCTGTGACACGCCGGTCGTCGCAACGAACGTGGGAGGCGTACCCGAGATCATGCTCGCGCCCGAAGCGGGCGTACTGCTCGCGCGACGCGATGCGGCGGCCATTGCGGAAGGCGTGCGTCACCTGCGTGAACACTACCCTTCGATCGGCGCTACACGGAAGTATGCCGAACAGTTCTCGTGGGACCGAACCATCCACGACCTCAGCGAACTCATCGCAGCCGCGGCTGATTCCGCCTCCTAAGAAAGCTGTGCAGTGCGCAGCCATGAAGTCTTGCTGACGACATCAAGCCGATCGGATCCACCACATCACGCGATGGCGGAAAGTGAGTTTTTCGGGGTCCGGTGGCGGCGCTGGTGGACTCACCTCCGGGAGTACCGTGTGCTCATTGCGCCACCGCTGCGCGACAATCAACATCACGGCAATACTGTACGGAAAATCCCAGTAGGCGAGACTAAGGAAGGTGCCACCCGAGACCCAGCCAACCAAGGCGACCTGCGACATGCTGCCCAGGTAGTAAAGCCATTGCTCATCGGGATTGTCGCGCGTGCCGCGTCGTAAGCGCGCCGCGAGGCGCCATGAGGTGACCCAAACCATCACGAACAGAAACAGG
>JAGRHA010000258.1 GCA_020445205.1 Gammaproteobacteria bacterium | reverse complement strand
GCGGGCGGGCGCGAATCCCCACTGTCGCCGGGTTAGGGCCACCGGCGCAGGCCGGGTAGAATCGCCGACCAAACGCTTTGACCGAGGATTGCCGTATGAACACCCCTGCCCCTACCGAGCTGAATATGCACCGCATTTCGCGCGTGCTCGAGATCACGTTCGCGGACGGTGCCAACTACAAACTGCCGGCCGAGTACCTGCGTGTGTACTCGCCATCCGCCGAGGTGGCCGGGCATGGCCCCGGTCAGCGCAAGGTCCCGCTGGGCAAGGAAGGCGTGAACATCGATCGTATCGAACCCGTCGGCAACTATGCCGTGGTGCTGCACTTCGACGACGAACACAACACCGGGATCTACTCATGGGAAACCCTGTACAATCTCGGCAAGCACTACGACGATCTGTGGGCGCAGTACCTCGAGGAGCTCAAGGAGCACGGTTACACGCGCAAGGAACCCGCCGCCTGAGACGTCGTCCGCCCCGCCGCGCAGGACAAGCCATGGCCGACAAGCCCCACAGCACGCATTTCGGATTCCGCACCGTCGACAGCGACGCCAAGGCCGGCATGGTCCGTGGCGTGTTCGATTCGGTCGCGTCCAAGTACGACCTCATGAACGACCTGATGTCGTTCGGCGTCCACCGGCTGTGGAAACGCTTCGCGATCGAACTCGCCGGTGTGCGTCCGGGGCAGCGCGTACTCGACCTGGCCTCGGGCACCGGTGATCTCGCCGACCGTTTCGCCGACCTGGTCGGACCCGAAGGCCTCGTACTCATGACCGACATCAACGCCGCGATGCTTGGCGTCGGCCGTGATCGTATGGTCGACCGCGGCCATGCCGGCAACCTCGCCTTCGCCCAGGTGAACGCCGAGGCGCTGCCGTTCGCCGAAGACAGCTTCGACCTCATCACGATCGCGTTCGGCCTGCGCAACGTGACCGACAAGGACAAGGCGCTGCGCGCGATGTACGACGCGCTCAAGCCCGGCGGGCGCGCACTCGTGCTCGAGTTCTCCAAGCCGATCAACAAGCCGCTGGAAAAACTCTACGATCTGTATTCGTTCCATATCCTGCCGCGCATGGGTGATGTCGTCGCCAAGGATGCCGACAGCTACCGCTATCTTGCCGAGTCGATCCGCATGCATCCCGACCAGCAGACACTCAAGGGCATGATGGAAGACGCCGGTTTCGAACGTTGCGACGTGCACAACCTCACCGGCGGCATCGTCGCCGTGCATCGCGGTTTCAAGCTCTGACCCGGGTACCTGTACGGGACGGGCAGAGGCATATCAGGGCGCGTGAATGATGCTGTTGTCGGCTGAGCCCCACCGGGTCCACATCCCCACCACGCACAGGACGCCGACAACGCTTGCGGTCCTACCGGCAGCTGCCGGCCGCGCCACCCCGATTGACGGAGACGGCGCATGAGTCTGCGGGATTTCGCCATCGAATCATTCGAACGCGCACTCAATGCGCTGATCGCGCTCGACCCGGACACCGCGCACCGCCTGGCCGGACTGCACGGCCGCGTGATCCGCATCGACCTGCGCGGTACCGGTATCCAACTCAACATGGTGCCGGGGCATGACGGCCGCATCCAGCTCCTGGGCAGTATCGAAGGCGAACCCGATGCCACGCTCACGGGCAGTCCGATCGATCTGTTGCGGGCCGGTGACAAGCACGACGGCCATGCGCAGCTGTTCGGCGGCAACGTGCGCATCGATGGTGACAGCGGCGTCGCGCACCGATTCAGTGACGCACTCGCCGGCCTCGATATCGACTGGGAGGAGCAGCTGTCGCACCTCACGGGAGATATCGCCGCACACGAGGTCGGACGCGGCGTGCGCGCCACAGGGCGCGAGGTCAGACGACTGGCCGACAACGCGCGCGACAACCTCTCCGACTACCTGACCGAAGAGGCACGTCTGTTGCCGCATCGCTACGAGGTCGCGGATTTCCTCGACGCGGTCGACACCTTGCGCGACGACGTCGAACGACTCGATGCGCGCATCGCCCTGCTCGAGAAAGCAGCGCGCGAGGACGACGCGTCGTGATCCCGATCCGCGAGAGCCTGCGTGTCGCGCACATTGCGTGGGTGCTCATGCGTCATGGGCTCGACGAGATCATCCTCGCCGTTCACCTGTTCCGGCCGATCCGCTTCTTCCGCTTCCTGTCGCCGTTCTATTGGGGCCGCAAGGCGCCACGCGCCGTGCGCATCCGCCGCGCGCTCGAAGACCTCGGCCCGATCTACGTGAAGTTTGGCCAGATCCTGTCGACGCGACGCGACTTGCTGCCCGACGACATCGCCATCGAACTCGCCAAGCTGCAGGATCAGGTGCCGCCATTCTCCGGCGCGCACGCCAAGGCGATCATCGAGAAATCGCTCGGCAAGCCCGTCGAACAATTGTTCGCCGCGTTCGACAGCACGCCGCTGGCCTCGGCATCCATCGCCCAGGTACACGCCGCGACCATGCACGACGGTCGCAAGGTCGTGGTCAAGGTCGTGCGCCCGAACATCGGCAAGACCATCCAGCGCGATATCGACCTGTTGTTCACGATCGCACGCCTGGGGCGCAAGTACTCGCGCGAGGCGCGCCGGTTGCGCCCCGTCGAAGTCGTCGAAGAGTACGACAAGACCATCCATGACGAGCTCGACCTGTTGCGCGAGGCCGCCAACGCCGCGCAGCTGAGACGCAACTTCGCCGACGGCAAACTGCTGTACGTGCCCGAGGTGTTCTGGGACTACACGCGCGAGAATGTCATGGTGCAGGAACGCATCTACGGCATCCCGGTGGATCAGGTCGACGAACTGGTCGCCGCCGGCGTCGACATGAAGACGCTGGGCGAGCGCGGGGTCGAGATCTTCTTCACCCAGGTCTTCCGCGACAACTTCTTCCACGCCGACATGCACCCCGGCAACATCTTCGTCCGTCCGGACGGCACCTATATCGGTGT
>JAGRHA010000257.1 GCA_020445205.1 Gammaproteobacteria bacterium | reverse complement strand
GCATCGATGCTCGCAATGTCGACCTGATACTGCGCACCGCGTACGTCCATCACGAAGGTGTCACCGTCGACGATTCGCAGGACCCGACCGGCCAGGTCGGCGGCGTCGGCGGACGTGCCGAGCGAGCTGGCGAACAGCAGGGCGATCAAACAGCGGCTGGGGTGCATGGGCAGACTCCGGCGTCGGGTGAGGGGCCCGGAGACAACGATACGCGTCGCGCGCGGGCAGCGCACGCGGCGTGCAGACACGAGATGGGGACAAGGAAGTGGAGCCGATGCGCGGACTTGAACCGCGGACCCACGCATTACGAATGCGTTGCTCTACCAACTGAGCTACACCGGCGCGAGGCCGCGCATTATAGAGACAGTTGCGTCGCCGACTCAAGCCGTGCGGCGTGGGGCTCGCCGCCGCGTCGGATCAGCCGCGTGCCGCCGTCCATGCGTAGGGGGCCGGGTCGACGATCGGCGTGCGTCCGACAATGAGATCGGCTGCGAGCCGGGCCGAGGCCAGTCCGAGTACGATGCCGTTGCGGAAATGCCCGGCGTTGACGAACAGGCCGTCGAGGCGGGGATGCCGTCCGATATAGGGTACGCCCGCCGGCGAAGACGGCCGCAGGCCGGCCCAGTGTGCCTCGACCGGGCAATCCCTGAGCACGGGAAAACGCTGCGTGGCGATCTTGAACAGCTCATCGCGTGCGGCCTGAGTCGTGACCTTGTCGAAGCCGACGTCCTCGATCGTGCTGCCGAACAGGGTGCGGCCGTCGCGGCGCGGTATCACGTAGCGGTTGGCCTCGAGCACCATGCGCGTGATCGTGCCCGGCGGCGCGCGGAACATCAGCATCTGTCCGCGCACGGGGTGAACGGCCGGCGGGTTGGGCAGGTCCCCGAGCAGCCCGCCGCTCCAGGCACCGGCGCACACGACCACGGCATCGGCGGTGTACGTACCCGACGCGCTCAGCAGCCCGTGACAGCCACCATCGTCGACCAACAGGCGCTGAACGGCATCGTCGCTGCGTACCTCGACACCGAGCTGATCGAGGCGCAGGCGCAGCGCGCGCAAAAGTCGAGGGTTGCGCACCTGGCCCACCTGCGGCATCCACAAGGCTCCGTCGACGGGTGTGGCGGCTTGCGGTTCGAGCTGTGCGAAACGCTCGCGGTCGATTGTCTCGACAACGCGGTCGTGTTGCGTTGCCCATGACGCGGCCCGTGCGCGTTCCTCGTGTGCGATCAGGATCAGGCCCGATGGCGTGTACTCGGGATCGATGCCTGTCGATTGTGCGATCTGGTCGCAGAAATCCGGATAATGCGCCTGACTCCAACTTGCCAGCCGCGTCACGCTGTCGAGGTAACGCCAGGGAAACAGCGGCGATATGATGCCGCCGCCGGCCCATGACGATTCGCGTCCTGTCGCGCCGCGTTCGAAGACCATGACGCTGTGACCCGCTTCACGGAGCTGCAGCGCCGTGAGCATGCCGATGGCGCCGCCGCCGATGACCAGGGATCGATTCATGAGGATGGAAAATCTGCCGCTAAGCACCGCTGAGTGGCAAAACTCACCGCTTGTCGGGAAATTGCCGCAGTCTATCATTCGCGCGGCGGCGCATCTTAAATGACACTGCTATACGGACCACTATGAAAACGCAGCACGGACTCACCCTGGTCGAGCTGATGGTCACACTGGCCGTCGCCATTATACTGATTGCGGTCGGCATGCCCTTGTTCAGTGGTGTAGCCGCCAACAATCGCGCCACCGCGCAGGCCAATACCTTCCTGACCGCGTTCAAACTCGCGCGTGCCGAAGCAGTGCGACGCGGTACGGAGGTCTCGGTATGCGCAATTGCCAATCCGGCGGCCAACCCGCTCACCTGCGGCACGGCCGCCAATTGGTCGAACGGTCTGCTCGTGTTCACCGATGGTGGCACGGTGGGATCGATCGATGGTGGTGATGAGCGCGTGCGTGCCTTTCCGATCACGACCGCGGGTGCGACGGCCGCCACGAGCGGCGCCTTCGTGCGCTTTCAGCCACGTGGCGAGGTGCAGAGCATGACCGCGAATGCCGCGTGCGCCAGCAGTGGTACCTGCATCGATCTGGGCCATGGGGATACGACCGGTAGTCAGGCACGTTGCCTGTACATCAACGCCAGCGGACAGATCAGACTGGAGCGTGCGGTATGCAGCTGAATTCTTCAATCCGCCGTGGGCAGCGTGGGTTCACCCTGCTTGAGGTGCTGGTGGCGCTGATCGTGTTGTCGATCGGTCTGCTCGGCCTCAGCGGCCTGCAGACCACGGGCCTGCGCAACAACCACAGCGCGTTTCTGCGCTCGCAGGCGACGCTCGTGATTGGTGACATCATCGACCGCATGCGGGCCAATCGCCCCGGCGCGACCGGTGGCCACTACAACATCAGCTATTCGGCTTCACCGGGCCATGTGACCTGCGTCGGGTCCTGTACCACCCAGCAGGTGGCGAGCATCGACGTCGAGCTGTGGCGTGCCTACGTCGAACGCCTGCCGGCGGGTGAAGGCGAGGTCAGTGTTACGGCCGCCGGTCTTGCTGAAGTCAAAGTGCGTTGGAACGACGCACGTGACCCTGCAAACCTTCTCGAACTGGTCACGAGGGCGCAACTATGACGTCGTGGAGACGACAGGCCGGTCTGACACTGGTCGAACTGATGATCGCGACGACTTTGAGCATCGTGCTGCTCGCGGGCGTCCTGCTTGTGTTCTCGGCCAACAAGGCGACCTACCAAATGCAGAACGGTCTCGGTACGCTACAGGAAAACGGGCGCTATGCGGCGAGTCAGATCGCATCGGACCTGCAAATGGCCGGGTTCGGCGGATGCCTTTCGCCGCACCTCAAACGTGTTGATGGCGGTGCCCCGCGTGTGATCAACGTCGTCAGCAGTTCGCCGCCCTATCTTACCGAGTTCATCGACGGTACGTTCCTTGTGGGTCGCAACGACCAGTCGACGACGGTCACGATGGGTGGTGTAACCATGGTGACAGGGACAGACTCGATCGAGGTCCGCGGTCCGTTGCGTTCCAACGTGAATTTCGTGGCGGGGGCGATCCCAGCCGACCAGCCAGTGGTAATCGTTGGCGACGCGAGCGGCTTCGCGGCCAACGAGTACCTGCTGATCGGTGATTGCAGCAGCGCGACCTTGTTTCGTGCGACAGCGGTGTCGACGAGTGGCGGCAAT
>JAGRHA010000256.1 GCA_020445205.1 Gammaproteobacteria bacterium | reverse complement strand
TGCCGAAGGTGCGGTTGACGTTCTGGATATCGATGTCGATCTCGACCTTGTCGCCTTTCTCCAAGGCCGGCGCCGCGAGCTCGATGAGCGTGTTGTCGAGCGCCTTCTCGATACCGTGATCCTGGGTTTCCGACCAGTACAGCGTGTCACCCTCGGCGGCCGTCGGCTTGCGCAGCAGACGGCTGTAGTCGAGACCATGCGCCTTCCAGTGATTGATCGCCTTGCGCATGTCGAGCCGGTCCATCTGCCCGATCATCTCGTTGAAAGTGCGGAAGCCGAGTTTCGCCATCAACTGGCGCACTTCTTCGGCGACGAAGAAGAAATAGTTGATCACGTGCTCGGGCTTGCCCGTGAAGCGCTTGCGCAGCTCCGGATCCTGCGTCGCCACACCGACGGGGCAGGTGTTCAGGTGGCACTTGCGCATCATGATGCAGCCTTCGGCAATCAGTGGCGCAGTGGCGAAACCGATTTCGTCCGCACCGAGCAGCGCGGCGACGACCACGTCGCGGCCGGTGCGCATGCCGCCATCGGCCTGCACGGCGATGCGTGAGCGCAGACGGTTCATCACCAGCGTCTGGTGGGTCTCGGCGAGACCGATCTCCCACGGCGAGCCGGCGTGTTTGATCGAGGTCAGCGGCGACGCACCTGTACCACCGTCGTAGCCGGCGATGGTCACATGATCGGCATGTGCTTTGGACACGCCCGCCGCAACGGTACCGACGCCGACCTCAGAAACCAGCTTGACCGAGATACGCGCGGCGGGGTTCACGTTCTTGAGATCGTGGATCAGCTGCGCCAGATCTTCGATCGAGTAGATGTCGTGATGCGGCGGCGGCGAAATCAGGCCGACACCGGGCGTCGAGTGACGTACACGCGCGATCTGCTGATTGACCTTGTGGCCGGGCAGCTGACCGCCCTCGCCGGGCTTCGCACCCTGCGCCATCTTGATCTGGATGTCGTCGGCGTTGACCAGATATTCGGTCGTGACACCGAAGCGTCCCGAGGCAACCTGCTTGATCGCCGAGCGTTCCGGGTTGCGCGAACCATCGGGCAGCGGGTTGAAGCGCTCGGGTTCTTCGCCACCTTCACCCGTGTTCGACTTGCCGCCGATCGTGTTCATGGCACGCGCCAGCGTCGAATGCGCCTCGTAAGAGATTGAACCGAACGACATGGCGCCGGTTGCGAAGCGCTTGACGATCTCCTTCGCCGGCTCGACCTCGTCGAGCGGCACGGCTTCGGCCGCGAACTTGAACTCGAACAGGCCGCGCAGCGTCAGCAGGTTTTCATTCTGCTCGTTGATGATGCGTGAGAACTCGGCATAGCTGCGTGCGTCGTTGCCGCGCACGGCGTGTTGCAGCTTGCCGATCGTCTCGGGCGTCCACACGTGGTTCTCGCCACGCAACCGAAACGCGTAGTCGCCGCCGACGTCCAGGTGGCCGCGGTAGATCTGCGCATTGCCGAACGCGTCACGATGCCAGCGTACGGCCTCGGCAGAGACTTCGCCCAAACCGATGCCCTCGATGGTCGTCGAGGTGCCGCTGAAGTACTGCTCGACGAACTGCGTCGACAGGCCGACCGCATCGAAGATCTGCGCGCCGCAATACGACTGGTAGGTCGAGATGCCCATCTTCGACATGACCTTGAACAGGCCTTTGCCGACCGCCTTGACGTAGCGGTAGCGCGCCTCGACCAGGTTCGGCACATCCTTGACGCCGGGTGTCTGCATCAGACTCGGCAACATGGCTTGGATGGTGTCGAACGCGAGGTACGGATTGATCGCCTCGGCACCGTAGCCCGCGAGCGTGGCGAAATGATGCACTTCGATCGCGGCACCGGTCTCGACCACGAGGCCAACGTCGGTGCGCATACCATGACGGATCAGGTGATGGTGTACGGCCGACGTCGCCAGCAATGCCGGAATCGCGACGTTGTCGGCGTCGACGGGGCGGTCGGACAGGATCAGGATGTTGTAGTCGTCGCGTACCGCCTGTTCGGCCGCATGGCACAGCTCGTCGAGTGCCGGGCCCATGCCCGCTTCGCCGTCGGCCGCGGAGAAGGTCATGCGCAGGGTCTTGGTGCGGAATCCCTGGCAGTTGTCCTCGATGTTGCGGATGCGTTCCAGGTCTTCGTTGGTCAGCACAGGCTGGCTGACTTCGAGGCGCTGATACTCGCCGCCCGTGTTGAGGCCGAGGAGGTTCGGGCGTGGGCCGATCAGCGACACCAGCGACATGACGATTTCCTCGCGGATCGGGTCGATCGGCGGGTTCGTAACCTGAGCAAACAGCTGTTTGAAATAGTTCGACAGGTGCTTGGGCTTGTTCGACAGCACGGCCGGCGGGTTGTCGGCACCCATGGACCCGATCGCTTCCTGGCCCGTGAGGATCATGGGCGTGAGCAGGAACTTGACGTCTTCCTGTGTGTAGCCGAACGCCTGCTGGCGGTCGAGCAGGGTCGCCGGGTCGGGCGACATTGCGCCCACCACTTCGGGGAGGTGGTGCAGATCGATCTGCATCTTGTCCAGCCACTCCTGGTACGGCTTGGCGGTCGACAGGCCCGACTTGATCTCTTCGTCGTCGATGATGCGGCCCTGTTCCATGTCGATGAGGAACATCTTGCCGGGCTGCAGGCGCCACTTCTTGATGATCTTTTCTTCGGGGATCTGCAGTACGCCCATCTCCGAACCCATGACGACCAGGTCGTCATCGGTCACCAGGTAACGCGCCGGACGCAGGCCATTGCGGTCGAGCGTGGCACCGATCTGGCGACCATCGGTAAAGGCCACGGCGGCCGGGCCATCCCACGGCTCCATGAGCGCGGCGTGGTATTCGTAGAAAGCGCGCCGATCCTTGTCCATGAGCGGGTTGCCCGACCAGGCCTCGGGGATCAGCATCATCATCGCGTGAGCGAGCGAGTAACCACCGGCGACCAGCAGTTCCAGGGCGTTGTCGAAGCACGCGGAATCGGACTGGCCTTCAGGGATCAACGGCCAGATCTTTTCGAGGTCGCTGCCGAGAATGTCCGACGCCATCGATTCGCGTCGCGCGGCCATCCAGTTGACGTTACCGCGCAGCGTGTTGATCTCGCCATTGTGCGCGATCATGCGGAACGGGTGTGCCAAGTCCCAGGTCGGGAAGGTGTTGGTGGAGAAGCGCTGATGCACCAGCGCCAACGCCGACACCATGCGCTCGTCGTCGAGATCCTTGTAATACTCACCGACCTGGCCGGCCAGCAACATGCCCTTGTACACCACGGTGCGCGAGGAGAACGACGTGAAATAGAAAGCCTGCTTGCCTTCGAGCGCTGACTCGCGGATGCGGTTCTCGATCTGTTTACGAATCACGAACAGCTTGCGTTCGAACGCAGCCTGATCGGCACACTTGGCGCCCCGGCCGACGAACACCTGGCGGATCACGGGCTCTGTCGGCAACACGCTGTAACCAAGGCCACTGTTCTCGACCGGCACGTCGCGCCAGCCCAGCAGACGCTGGCCCTCGAAGGCGATGTAACCCTCGACCGTTTTCTCTGCCTCGTGGCGCGCATGCTCATCGCGCGGCAGGAACAGCATGCCGACCGCATAATCGCCTTCGGCGGGCAGATCGAAATCGACGACCGCGCGGAAAAACGCATCTGGAAGCTGCAGCAGCATACCGGCGCCGTCACCAGCGCGCGGGTCCGCACCCACAGCACCGCGGTGATGCAGACGCTCGAGGATCGTGAGCCCCTGGCGGACGATCTCGTGGCGCTTCTCGCCTTTGATATGCGCGACAAAACCGACGCCGCAAGCGTCGTGCTCGTTTGCAGGATCGTACAGACCCTGTTTCGGCGGCAGGGCACCGTTATTCATCGCACACCTCTTCTTAATTCTGTTCTGTCGGCCAAGCCGACCCCGACACACGCCCGCCGCGCCGCGACGGCAACGACGAATCCGACAGGAATTCGAGCGACAGGGTGGTTTACCGCTCGTCCCGTCACGTCAACCCGGCGCGCGCAGCGCACCGCCCTCCAGCCATAACGGTGTGCAGGCCGATGCCGACCGCCAAACGACAGAAAGCATCCGGTACCGTAGGCCGGACCCGTTAGGATAATGGAATCAGAATATTCGAACCACCATTTTGCCGCCACACCCACCCAGGGCAAGTGGCAAGATAAATAACTGGTTGTTATTTAAGCAATTCGTGAATAGACCCGAAGGCGCGCGGCCAGATATCCTTGGTCGGCAGCGAAGCGGGTAGGTGCGCCCGGCCCGTGACGGCGGCATCGCGGTTCGGGTAGTCGCCCGCAACCAGCGAATACCATGGCCGGCCATTGAGCTCGCGTTCGAACACCGCATAGGGCTG
>JAGRHA010000255.1 GCA_020445205.1 Gammaproteobacteria bacterium | reverse complement strand
CACCGGCGAGCTGCACCTGATCGACGACGCGCGCGCCCATCTCGAGGACGATCCTGCGCAGATTGCCGAGGTCGCCATCGAAACGCGACAGGATATGCCGTCCCGCCTGTCGCACCTCGTCGTGCGCCGTCATCGCGTCGCGCCCGGATCAGCCGAAGCGACCGGTGATGTAGTCCTCGGTCAGCTTGTGGCGTGGGTTGGTGAAGATCTCCGTCGTCTCGCCCACCTCGACCAAGTGGCCAAGATGGAAATAGGCGGTCCGCTGCGACACCCGCGCCGCCTGCTGCATCGAATGCGTGACGATGGCGATGGTGTAATTTTCGCGCAGCTCGTCGATCAGTTCCTCGACCTTTGCCGTCGCGATCGGATCGAGCGCCGAACACGGTTCGTCCATGAGGATCACCTCGGGTTCGACAGCGATCGTGCGCGCGATGCACAGGCGTTGCTGCTGACCACCGGAGAGCCCGGTACCCGGCTGATCGAGCCGGTCCTTCACCTCGTCCCACAGCCCGGCCTTGGTCAGGCTGCGTTCGACGATCTCGTCGAGTTCGACGCGGCTCGCGGCAAGTCCGTGTATACGCGGGCCATAGGCGATGTTGTCGTAGATCGACTTGGGAAACGGGTTGGGCTTCTGGAACACCATACCGACCTGCGCACGCAGCGGCACGACATCGAGCTTCTTGTCGTAGATGTCCTGCCCGTCGAGGGC
Source organism: Gammaproteobacteria bacterium (assembly GCA_020445205.1). Classification (GTDB taxonomy): domain Bacteria; phylum Pseudomonadota; class Gammaproteobacteria; order Chromatiales; family Chromatiaceae; genus Thiosocius. The sequence continues at coordinate 11,354 of JAGRHA010000255.1, read as the reverse complement.
TATCGCACCCGAAACCCGGCACACATCGATGGTGTCGTTCATGCGGTTGAGGCAGCGCAGAAACGTCGACTTGCCACAGCCCGACGGGCCGATCATCGCGATCACCTGGTTCTTGCCGATGTCGAGATCGACATGCTTGATCGCGTGCTTCTCGCCGTAGAACACGTTCACGTCGGTACACGACATGCGCGCGTCGTTCACCCGCACGTTGCCGACGGTCTTGAAGTCGTCATCGAGCGGACGCGAGCCGATCGACACGCCGGCTTTGGGTACCGGCAGTTCGGCTTCGGACGCAGCGGATTCAGCGGTTGTCATGGGTTCTTCCTCGTCTACCACAGTCGTCACCAGCGCCGTTCGAATCGTCGGCGCATGATAACGGCGAAGGTGTTCATTGCAATGAGAAAAGCGAGCAGCACGATGATGGCTGCAGACGTGCGTTCGACGAACGCCCGTTCGGGGCTGTCGGCCCACAGATAGACCTGTACCGGCAGCACGGTTGACGGGTCGAGCGGACCGCCGGGAACATCGACGATGAATGCCACCATGCCGATCATGAGCAGCGGCGCGGTTTCGCCGAGTGCCTGTGCCATACCGATGATGGTGCCCGTCAGCATACCCGGCATGGCCAGCGGCACCACGTGGTGAAACACCGTCTGCATCTTCGACGCACCCACACCGAGCGCCGCTTCACGGATCGATGGCGGAACCGATTTGAGTGCGGCACGCGCGGCGATGATGATGGTCGGCAGTGTCATGAGTGTGAGCACCAGACCACCCACCAATGGCGCCGAGCGCGGCAGACCGAACAGGTTGATGAACATCGCCAGGCCGAGCAGGCCGAACACGATCGATGGCACGGCGGCGAGGTTGTTGATGTTCACCTCGATCAGGTCGGTCCAACGATTCTTCGGTGCAAATTCTTCGAGATACACAGCGGCTGCGACCCCGATCGGGAATGACAGCACGAGCGTGACGAGCAGCGTATAGAAGGACCCGGCGACAGCGCCGCCGATCCCCGCCAGTTCCGGCTCGCGCGAGTCGCCATTGACGAAGAAGCCGCTGTTGAACTTCCGCTTCACACGCCCCTGTTCGGTCAGGGTATCGACCCAGCCGATCACCTGGTCGTTGACCCGACGATCCGACGGCGGCGCGTTGCGATCGATGTGCCCCTTGACGAGCATGTCGATATCGTCGTCGGCGATCAGGTCGATGGTTCGACGCTGGCCGATCAGCGACGGGTCACTCCTGACCATGTCGAGCAGTTGATACGGCGCACCGCCACTGAGCATGCCGTCGAGTGCCCGCTTTTCGTTGCGCTTCTTTACTTCCGGAAACAGCGCACGCAGCGGCTCGCGCACGAGCTTGCGGAAATCCGCGCGCGCGATCTCCTGCATGTCACGTTTGCCCTCAGGGTCGATGACCGCGGGATCGAAGAACACCTCGAGTTCGATGTGCGTCTGTACGAATGCGGTGTAGCCTTTGCTCACGATGTCGAAAAACAACACCGACACGAACACCAGGCCAAGCACCACCGCGCCGAGGCCGATGCGGCGGAAACGGGCCTCGCGTGCATAGCGCTTCTTCAACGACGCGTTGACGACGTCAATGGCGCGGCGGCGATTCTGAGTGGCATCGTTCATGGTGTGATCACTCGTACTGTTCACGGTACTTGCGCACGATGTGCAGTGCGACGATGTTCAGGCCCAGAGTAACGATGAACAGCAGCAGACCAAGCGCGAACGCCGCCAGCGTCTTCGCGCTGTCGAACTCCTGGTCACCGACCAGCAGCGTCACGATCTGCACCGTTACCGTTGTCACGCTGTCGAGCGGATTGATGGTCATGTTGGCGCTGAGGCCGGCAGCCATGACCACGATCATCGTTTCGCCGATCGCGCGCGACGCCGCGAGCAGGATGCCGCCCATGATGCCGGGCAGCGCAGCCGGAAGGATTACCTGGCGGATGGTCTCGGAGCGCGTGGCGCCGAGCGCATACGACGCATCACGCAGCGACTGCGGCACGGCATTGATGACATCGTCGGACAGCGACGAAACGAACGGGATGATCATCACACCCATCACGAGTCCCGCAGCGAGTGCGCTCTCCGACGACACCGAGAGCCCCATCGCCTCGCCCGCGCCACGTATCGCCGGCGCCAGCGTCAATGCGGCGAAGAAGCCGTACACCACGGTCGGGACACCCGCCAGGACCTCGAGCACGGGCTTCGCATAGGAGCGCAACCTGGGGCTCGCGTAGTCGGCCAGATAGATCGCCGACATCAGGCCGATCGGCACCGCGACCATCAGCGCGATCACGGAGATCAGCAAGGTCCCGGTGAACAGCGGCACGGCACCGAAGGCGCCGCTAGCGCCGACCTGGTCCGCACGCAGTGCGATCTGTGGGCTCCATTCCAGGCCGAACAGAAAATCCGTCAACGGGATCTTGTGAAAGAACTGGAACGATTCGAACAGCACCGACAGAACGATGCCGACCGTGGTCAGAATCGCAATCAGCGAGCTGATGATCAACAAGGCGTTGACGATGGCTTCGACACGGTTGCGCGCACGCATCCGCGGACCGATCGTCCGCCACGCCAGTGCCCCGGCGCCGAGGGCGATACACAGGGCTACGGCCGTGAGCGCGGTCTTGCCGATGCCACGCAGCGCGTTCATATGATCGGCCGCGGCGCGCAGCTGATCGTCGACGGCGCGCGAAACGATATTACCGTTGGCCAGGTTGGTGATGTCGTTGACCAGCAGGCCGAGCTGTGCCGGCGGCTGGTCGCGAAGCTCGGCCGGCAGTCCGGCGACGACCATCGAGGTGATCACCGAACTCTCGAAGAACAACCAAACACCGGCAATCAGGAGAGCCGGCAAACCGGCCCATAGTGCCGTGTAGAAACCATAGTAAGCGGGCAGCGAGTGCAACTGGCGAATGCCCGTGCGACCACCGACGGTCGCCAGCGAACGCGTCTTGCCCAAGTGGAAGGCAAAGGCCATCAAGCCGAGCAGAACCAGAATCAAGATCGGAGTTTGCATGCGTCGTCGGCGTGGTTCGCGGTGAAAAAGTGGCGGCACCCTGGGGTGCCGCCGATCCTTCGGTCAAAGCGTCAGTGTATTAACGCTCGACGTTACAACGCGCTCATCGGCGTTTCTGCCTTGGCATCGTAGCGGAACTGGCCGCGCTCGGCTTCCGGCATCGGGATCAGGCCCTTGTCCGAAAGGTAGCCTTCTTCACCGTAAGCCTTCTCCGAGGTGAACTCGGCGAGGTATTCGGCGATACCCGGCACGGCACCGATGTGTGCCTTTTTCACGTAGAAGAACAGCGGACGCGAAACCGGGTAGCTGCTGTCGGCGATGGACTCGAACGCGGGCTCGACGCCGTCGATCTTGGAGCCCTGGATCTTGTCGGAATTCTGATCGAGGAAGCTGAAGCCGAAGATACCCAGTGCATTCGGGTTGGCCTCAAGTTTCTGTACGATCAGGTTGTCGTTCTCACCTGCCTCGATGTAGGCGCCGTCTTCACGCACGCCCATGCAGGCGGCCTTGAACGCCTTCTTGTCGGTCTTTTTCATCGCTTTGATGAACGGGTATTCCTGGCAGCCGTGTTCCATGACGAGCTCGGCGAAGGCATCACGCGTACCGGACGTCGGCGGCGGGCCGAGCACTTCGATCTTGGTGCTCGGCAGGCTGGCGTTCACGTCCTTCCAGGTTTTGTAGGGGTTCGCCACGAGCTTGTCGCCACCCTTGGGATCCGGTACGTCCTTGGCGAGTGCCAGGTAGAGATCTTTGCGACTCAGGTCGAGCTGCTGGCTGTCCTTGCTGTTGGCGATGGCGATGCCGTCATAGCCGATCTTGACCTCGACGATGTCTTTCACACCGTTTTTGGCACACAAATCCTGTTCGGATTTCTTGATTCGGCGCGAGGAGTTGGTGATATCCGGGTGCTCGACGCCGACGCCGGCGCAGAACAGTTTCAGGCCGCCGCCGGAACCCGTCGATTCGATCTTCGGCGTCTTGAACTGGGTCGATTTACCAAACTGCTCGGCAACGACAGTCGCGAAAGGATAGACGGTCGACGAGCCGACGATACTGATGTAATCGCGCGCTGCGGCAGCCTGGGCGCCGGTCGATACCAATGCAGCGGTGGCGGCCGCGACGATCAAACTCTTCTTAAACACTTGCTTGCCTCCATTGGGCCATTCGTGTGTCTCTGGCGGCTGCGCACTGATGAGCCGACGCGACCGCGTATTTCAGCGATGTCTGAAATACGGCGCCTATTTTCTTGCCCGACTGTGACAGTTTCGTGTCAGGTTGATGGTATTTCGGCGAATACTGATGGAGTCATGCTCGAAAGGCGTGACACAAGACATTGAGCAGAATGGATTTGTTGGCGTCGCCGTGGCGCAGGCGACGCCACGCCCCGGCTGTCGGTGCTAAAGACCGGCGGCTGTCGCCGCCAGCACGGCGTCGGGATCGGCACCCGCTGCGATCGCCTGTGCGGCGATGTCACCCGCACAGCCCAACGCCCGTTGTTGATCGGCCTTGAGGGCCAGCGCACGCAGCGCCGATTGCACGATCGGTGTCGCAGGCACGTCGCCGGCCTGGCGAATCGCGGTGAAAGTCACACTCTCGATGCATTGGCCCGCATCGGCGGCGGACGAAAAATAGTCGAGCCACTGCGCCTCACTCCGCGCGAGCGCCGCCGTGCAGCACAATGCGGTACCGACGAGCATCACGATGCGCGCCCGTGGCAGGAAAGGGATATACCGTTGCAACGTCTTGGTTCCCCAAACGAAAGAAATTACCCGGCCGCGTGCAGACCGAGCCATCGGTGCCGCCACGCAATTCTCGGTCCAAAAAAAATAGTGCGTTGTTTCCGAGACTTGGCGCCAAACAAATCGACACGTGACAAAAAAGCTGACATCGGGAGCCGGCTCGCGATTCCCCTTGTGGGAATTAAACACCCAGGCGAAGTATAGAAAAGTCCGTTCAAGATGCAGCATCCGTATCGACAAGGATCATTCCGGTGCGCCCAACCAGTATCCCCGGCCGCCGTCGACGCCAAGGCTGCGCAACAACTGCCACTCGGATTCGGTCTCAACGGCCTCGGCGATCACCTTCATATCGAGGCCATGGCCGATCTCGATGATCGTGCGCAACAGAAAGCGGTTGTCATCGTCGGCCGCCAGTTCGCGCACGAGGCTGCCATCGATCTTCAGGTAGTCGACTTTCGAGTTGCGCAGGTAGGCGAATGCAGAGAAGCCCTTGCCGAAATGGTCAAGTGAGAACTGAACGCCCAGTGGCGACAAGCGTGCGATCCATTCGCGCAGCGGCTCCATGTACGACGCCGCCCCGTACTCGGGCAGTTCGAGGATCAGTCTCGCGGCTGCCGTCGGCTTGCCGCGCAGTTGATCGGTCAGCCAGTCGAGCATGCCGCCGGCGGCCAGTGTCGAAGGGCTGAGATTTACCGCCACGCGCTCCGGATACTGCCCACCTTCGATGGTCCGGATCACCTCGCTGATCACCGCGCGATCGACCTTGTCCGCAAGACCGCCGCCTTCGGCCATCGGCATGAACACAGCCGCAGCCAATGACTGCCCCGGCGTGTCGGGACTGTCGATGCGCAAGAACACCTCGTGATGCAGCACCCGGTCATCCCCTACCGCGACAACCGGCTGACGCAGCAACGAAAAATGTCCTCGCGACAGCGCCGCTTCGATCAGAGAGCGCCACTCGCTGCGACTGCGCGTCGCCGTAGGGGTGTCGGCACGACTACGAACAACGACCGCATTCGCACCCTCGCGCTGCGCCTCGCGCAGGGCCATATCAGCGTCGGCGAGCCACGAGGTCGCATCCTGGCCGCTGAACTCCGCGGCACCGATATGGGCAATATCGGGCGACGCCAGGGCCAGCTGGTTGGTCAGCCCGGCCACAGCAGCGCGCACGCGTTCCGCAAGTTCGCGCAAACGTTTGCCATCCACACTCTCGATGAGTACCGCGAAGTCTGCGCCCGCGAGGTGCGCGACCGTGGACCGCGGCTCATCGACCAGCGACGACGAAATCGCATTGCCGGTATGGCGCAACAATTCGTCGCCGGCCGTGTAACCGTGCTCCTGGTTGTAGGCCTTGAAGCCGTTGAGCTCGAGCAACATCAGCCCACCGCTGGCGAACAGCTCGCGATCGCTCGTGCGATGCGCAAGCACCTGCATGAACTGACGGCGGTTGGCGAGGCCCGTCACCGGGTCCTGATACGCCTGGCTGCGCAACTCGGCGGCCAGCGTCTCGGAATCCGACAACATGCGTGACACGCGTGCCGACAGGCGGTTCATGGCCTCGACCACGCGGCGCAGCTCGAGCGTGAAGGGCCGCCGTTCGACGACCGGGAACTCGCGGTTGCAGATCGCCTCCGCCTGCAGTTCGACCTCGCGCAATGGCCGCAGCAGGAAACGCAGGCCGATCACGCTCGCGAACAGCGCCAGTGCCGCGCCGATCAGGAACAACTTGAGCGTCTGCAGCGTGTTCTGCCACAGCTGAGAATACGCAAGCCCGGGATGACTGGTCACGATGACCCGCCCGACCTGCCGCCACCCCGACATCATCGTCGCCGAGCGCTGCGGCGGGTCGAGCGGGAACGCACGCATGAACCACGCCGGCACGTCGTCGACCAGCACGTCGGTCGAGCGCTCGAGCCATGCCTTGCCATCGAGGTCTTCAAAACGGATCAACAGGTAATCACCGCGGTGGAACATCGCGTTGATCATTGCAGTGACCATCGCCTGATCGCCGTTGTCGACGTGTGCCGTCGCCGACAACCCGAGCGAGGTGGCGCTGTCCTGGGCGTGCGACGCCAGCTGCGATTCGAGATAGGCGCGCATACTGTTGACGCTGATCGCCAAGGTACCCATGAACAGCAGCAGCACGAGACTGGCGATCAGAATGATGAGTTGCCGTGACAGCGTCATGCCTCGATCTCCTTCACTGGGACACCGCCATCTGCCGCATCAGCCGCGCCTGGAAATCCTGCCAGCGCGAAAGACGATCGGCGTCGCCCACCTTCTTTTCCTTGACCCGGTTGACCGCCAACCACAGATCCGCACCATTGAAACTGTAAACGGGCACCAGGTCGGTGCGCTCCGCCGCGGGCTGGATCCTCTCGGTCAGGTTGTCGAGGATCACTGGCTCGGCATCGGCGCTCGGGTAGTAGGCCAACACCATGTGCGCCTCGTTGAGGCTCAGAGACTTGACGTAGGTGATGCGCAACCGGTCTTCGTCCACGCCCATGCTGGCCAGGGTGAAATACTTCGAGATCGCGTAGTCCTCGCAGTCTGCAGAATTGATACCGAGCACTTCGAACGGCGTCGCCCAATAGTCCTTCTGATCCCATAGCGCCGCATCCGAGTCATAGCGCACCTTGTTGAAAAATGCATTGACCCGCTCGAGTTTTTCCGCTTCGCTCAGCCCCGGCGACGAATCCACGAGCTGTTGCAGACGCACGACACGGTCGCGGGCCTCGACGCCATATTCGCGCTCCATCCACTGCAGCAGGGCGTCACTGAATGCCAGCCCCGTGGCGACCGCACCACCGAAAGCCAGACCGAACAGCAGCGCGAACATCAGAGCCCGTCGCCACGACACCGCGCCGGGCAGAATCAACGCAGCGATGGCAGACACCGGAAACGCAGCTCCGCGAAAACGAAAATCAACCTTTATTCTGGCGGCGAGACGGCGTGAAACTTGATCCATGGCCAAGCCGACAGCACGCCGCTAGAATCGCCGGTTCCAGTTTCACGGCGAATGACCATGCGTACCTCGAACTTCCCCCTGCAGACACTCAAGGAAGTGCCTGCCGATGCAGAAATTGCCAGCCATCAACTCATGCTGCGTGCAGGTCTGATCCGCAAGCTGGCGGCCGGCCTGTACACCTGGCTGCCATTGGGACTGCGGGTGCTGCGCAAGGTCGAGGCAATCGTGCGCGAGGAAATGAACAACGCCGGTGCCCTCGAGGTACTGATGCCGGCGGTGCAGCCGGCCGAGCTGTGGCAGGAATCCGGACGCTGGGAGAAATACGGTGCCGAGCTGCTGCGCATCCGCGACCGCCATCAGCGCGAGTTCTGTTTTGGGCCTACGCACGAGGAGATCATCACCGATCTGGCGCGCAATGAGCTGCGCAGCTACCGCCAGCTGCCGGTCAATTTCTACCAGATCCAGACCAAGTTCCGTGACGAGATCCGGCCGCGGTTCGGCGTGATGCGCGCGCGTGAGTTCCTGATGAAGGATGCCTATTCATTCCACGTCGACCAGGAATCGCTGCAGCAGACCTACGACCGCATGCATGCGACCTACTGCCGGATCTTCACGCGCTGCGGACTCGATTTCCGCCCCGTGGCCGCCGACACCGGCAGCATTGGCGGCAGTGGATCGCACGAGTTCCACGTACTCGCCGACTCCGGAGAAGACGCGATCGCCTTCTCCACCGACAGTGATTACGCTGCCAATGTCGAGCTCGCCGAAGCGCTCGCCCCGGCCAGTGCTGCTGCGGCACCCGGCCGCGAGATGGAACGCGTCGATACGCCGAACGCCAAAACCATCGCCGAGCTCGTCGAACAGTTTGGTCAGCCCATCGAGAACACGATCAAGACGCTGATCGTCGTCGCCACGGACGACGTCGACGGCGGTCTCGTAGCGCTGCTGCTGCGCGGCGACCACGAGCTCAACCCGATCAAGGCAGAAAAACTGCCGCAAGTCGCACAACCGCTGCAGATGGCCAGTGAAGAGCAGATCCGGGCGGCCGTCGGCGCGGGTCCCGGCTCACTCGGCCCCGTCGGACTCACGCTGCCGATGATCGTCGACCGCGCCGCCGCGGTCGCCAGCGATTTCAGCTGCGGTGCGAACATCGATGGCAAGCACTGTTTCGGGGTCAACTGGGGGCGTGACGTCGCCCTGCCCGAGGTGGCTGATCTGCGCAACGTGGTCGAAGGTGACCCGAGCCCTGACGGCCAGGGACAGCTCACCATCGCGCGCGGCATCGAGGTGGGGCACATCTTCCAACTCGGGCGCAAATACAGCGACGCGCTGGGTGCCAGCGTACTGGACGAGAACGGCAAGCAGATCGTGATGACGATGGGTTGCTACGGCATCGGTGTATCGCGCGTCGTTGGTGCGGCGATCGAGCAGCACAACGATGCACAGGGCATCGTCTGGCCGACCGCGGTCGCCCCGTTCACGCTGGCGCTGGTCCCGATGCAGATGAAAAAATCCGCCGCAGTGCGCGACGCCGCGGAAAAACTCTATGACGAGCTAAGCGCTGCCGGCGTCGACGTGTTGTTTGACGATCGTGACGCGCGCCCAGGTGTGATGTTTGCCGACATCGAGCTGATCGGTATCCCGCACCGCGTCGTTATCGGCGAACGCGGACTGGCCGCCGGTGAAGTCGAATACCGTGGTCGCAAGGACAGCGAGAACCAGATGTTGCCGCTCGACGGTTTCGTCGAGTTCATCCGCGCGAAGATCGACGCTGAAATCGCCTGAGGATCGTAACAGCGCCGCCGCGACAGGTAGCGCGCGCAGTCGGATCTGCGCACGCACTTCCCGCGAGTGGCGTTGTCAGCGCTCCCTGCCGCGATATCGATCGACACGCTGATACCTGCCACACCGACAGCAATCCGCCGTGACCGGCACGGTGGTCGTGGACGCGGGGTGGCGACGGTATGATCAGCGTCAGGCGTTGTCGGCAGTTCCGACCCACACGGCAACCTCGCTTCCCGAGCCACGGTATTCGATGTCGTCGAAACTGATCATGCGTGACATTGCGATACCCCTGCCGTGGGTATCGAATGCACGCGCAGGATCGAGATCGACATACCGTCGCCAATCGAAGCCGTCTCCCTCGTCCTTGATCACTACGCGAATGCCGTCGGCATTGCGCGAGTAATGCACCGACACCTCACGATCGGTGTAGGCGGGATCGACAAGGCGTTTGGCGACCTCGTCTTCCCAGCGATCCTCTTCGCGCAAACGCGATTTCTCTTCATAGGTGATCGCGAGATTGCCGTGTTCGACCGCATTGACCAGCAGCTCCGACAGACCGATGACCACGCGGCGCGGATCGGGAAAAGCGTTGGCGAGCATGGTCGCGAGGTCGCGTGCCGAGCTCAAGGTGCGGAACGAGAATGACGCTTCACGCATGAGCCCGAAGGTGCGGCTGGCCGTGTCGCTGTCTTCCAACGCGCGCAGATAACGACGGCGATCATCAACCGCCGTGGTCAGCACACTGAGGAGCATCTGCTCGTCGAACGGTTTGGTCAGGTAGTAGTAAGCACCCGCCTGCAGGCCCTCGAGGATCTCCTCTTTCGCGGCGAGCGCCGTCTGCAGGATCACCGGAACGCTTTGCAGAATCGGGTGCTGTTTGATTCTCTCCAGCACCTGGAGGCCGTTGAGGCCGGGCATCATGCGGTCGAGGATGACCACGTCGAATTCGTCGGGGCTGGCTTCGAGCAGGTCCCAGGCGGACTGGCCATCCTGCGCCGTTTCCACCGTGTACCCGGTGTCTTCGAGATACTCAAGCAGTATGTCGACGTTGAACGGTTCATCGTCGACGACCAGGATTGTCGGATTGGCGTCGTGCATTTCTATTACGCTGTCGATGTGTCCCTGCTAGCGGCGCCCGCTGGGGGCGCTTTAGTCGTTCTAGGTTAGCTGCACGTGTATGCGTGGCAATAACACTTGGAAACACGCACCGCCACCAGGGACGTTGCGCACAGCAATGGTACCGTGGTGCGCCGCCACGATCTCACGTGACAGGGCGAGTCCCAGGCCGGTGCCACCACTGCTGTTCTTGTTGCGACTGCTCTGCACGAATTTGTCGAACACGGCTTCGAGCTCGTCTTCCGGTATTCCATCACCTTGATCGTGGACGCACAGCTCAACCGCGTGCACCTCCCCATGTCTTTCCGAATCGATCACGACATCGCGCGTCTCGATCAGAATGTCGCCCCCCTCGGGCGAAAACTTCACGGCATTCGACAGCAGATTGCGTACGACCTGGGCGAGCTTTTCCGCATCGAAGTCCGCGCCGGGTTCGTCAATATGGGAAACATAGCGCAACGCGAGATGCTTTTTCTCCGCCAGGCTGTCGAACTCCGCCATCACCGCGCGCAGCATCGCATCGACATCGTTCGCACGAATGCTATAGACCTGGCGTCCCGCTTCTGCCTTTGCCAGATCCAGCAAATCGTTGATCATGCCGAGCAGCCGGTCACCGGCATTGTGGATGCGATCGAAGTACTCGCCGAGTTTGGCAAGCTTCGCCGTACGCAGTTTCTTCGTGCCGAACTCCGAATAGCTCAGAATGGCGT
>JAGRHA010000254.1 GCA_020445205.1 Gammaproteobacteria bacterium | reverse complement strand
GGTGTCCGTCAGTGCGGCAAAGGCATCGGCCGGCGGACTACACGGTTTCGGTCTCGGCGGCACCTTCGAGCATCACATTGGCGATGGTGCCGTAGGCGACCGTCCATGCCTCGCGGACATCCGGCGAGAATGCATCGCCGAGCCCCTGTTCCAGGGTCCACAGCAGGGCGTCAGCCACCTTGGCGTAGTCGGCCGCCTGCACACCGTACGCCAGGTGCGCGCTGCCGGAGCGCTTGAGCGGCTCGATCAGGGCATCGAAGTTGTCCAATCCGTTGATCGCGACGTTGAGCATGGCCATGAGTTTGCGTCCCTGTTCCTGCATATCGCCTTTGAAGTACGGTTTGACCTCGGGATAGACCTCGAACAGGCGGCCGTAGAACATCGCGGCCGCGGTTTCCTGGATCGGCAGCACCTTGGCCCAGGATTCTCTTATCAGTTGTTTTTGTTTGGGTGTCATGGATGGGATTCCTCACGGTTCAGCGGTAGCGGTTGTGTGGCCAGGTATCGCCGCCCGTTGCGGTCGCGGCGACAGACTTCGGCGGATCAGCTCGTGTCGCTGACGCGGCAGTATGCGTGCCAGCATGCCATCGTGCCGCGCGGAATATTTTTAAAAGTCGATAAACCAGCATGTTATCGTTTATATCTAATGTGAAATATTAGAATTTGTGAGGCGTGATACATCTGCCGCACAGGATGTGCGCGGTGCGAAGTGAGCGCGATCTGTGCATCATGCCTGCGCTTGTTGCACCACTACAATGCGCCGATGCCCGAAAACGACCTATTCGCCCGAGACAACGCACAGCTGAGACCGCTGGCCGATCGCATGCGGCCGGCGACGCTCGACGAGTTCATCGGTCAGACGCACCTGCTGGCCGCGGGGAAACCGCTCCGCAAAGCCATCGAAAGCGGCCGTTTGCATTCGATGATCTTCTGGGGGCCGCCGGGCACCGGCAAGACGACGCTGGCGCGTCTGCTCGCGGGGCGCTCGGGCTACGCTTTCGAGACGCTGTCGGCCGTGCTGTCCGGCGTCAAAGACATCCGCGCGGCCGTCGACAGGGCACACGAACGGCGCACGGCCGAAGCACGTGGCACGGTGCTGTTCATCGATGAGGTGCATCGCTTCAACAAGAGTCAGCAGGACGCGTTTCTGCCGCACGTCGAGGACGGCACGCTGTTGTTCGTCGGCGCGACGACGGAGAACCCCTCGTTCGAACTCAACAATGCATTGCTGTCCCGAGCCCGCGTGTACGTGCTGAAGTCGTTGCCCGCCGACGCGTTGCAGGGCCTGTTGCAGCGTGCGTTGGCCGACGATGTGCGTGGACTCGGCGAGCATGGACTGCGGATCGGTGAGCGCGCCCTGACCCTGCTGGCCGAGGCAGCGGACGGTGATGCACGGCGTGCGCTCAACCTGCTCGAGATCGCGGCCGACCTCGCCGAAGACGGCATGATCGACGACGGCGTGGTCGCCGAGATCGTCGCCGGTCAGGTGCGGCGTTTCGACAAGGGCGGCGAGGCTTTCTATGACCAGATCTCGGCGCTGCATAAAGCGGTACGCGGTTCGTCGCCCGATGGCGCACTGTACTGGTTGTGCCGCATGCTGGATGGCGGCTGCGATCCGCTGTACGTCGCTCGACGCGTGGTGCGCATGGCGTCGGAAGATATCGGCAACGCCGATCCACGGGCGCTCGAGGTCGCGCTGAATGCGTGGCAGGTGCAGCAACGTCTCGGCAGTCCCGAAGGCGAGCTGGCGATCGCGCAGGCCGTGGTTTACCTGGCGTGCGCGGCGAAGAGCAATGCCGTCTACGTGGCGTTCAACCAGGCCATGGAAGTGGCGCGCAAATCGGGTTCACTCGAGGTGCCCGTGCACCTGCGCAATGCGCCGACGCGACTCATGAAGGAACTCGGTTACGGCAAGGCCTATCGCTATGCGCACGATGAGCCCGGAGCATACGCGGCCGGTGAGCGCTACCTGCCGGACGAGCTCGGCGAGCTGCAACTCTACGTCCCGGTCGAGCGTGGACTCGAGATCCAGATCGGCGAGAAACTCGCGCGTCTGCGCGACCTCGACCGCAAGGCGCGCGGGGAAGGGGGCTGAGCACCATGACATCCCACGGGTCGCTGTAGTCTGTGGCCGGCATTTTGTAAGATGCCGGCTTTGACGTTGTGGACGTGTTGTGATCCAGACCCTCGCCATTGCTGCCGGCGGCGCTATCGGTGCGCTTTTGCGATTCTGGGCATCCAACGGTGTCTATGCGCTGTTGGGGCGTGGATTTCCCTATGGCACGCTGGTGGTCAACGTACTGGGATCGCTGGCCATGGGGTACCTTTACATCGTCATGATCGAGCGCGCGGCGCTGGCCCCCGAGTGGCGTGCTTTCGCCCTGGTCGGTCTGCTCGGTGCTTTCACCACGTTTTCCACCTTTTCGATAGAGACCCTGACCCTGATCGAGCAGGCCAGTTATGCGAAGGCACTCACCAATATGGTGGTTAGTGTGTTCGCGTGCGTCGGTGCTGCCTTTGTCGGGGTCGTACTGGCGAGACAGCTATGAACGAGAGTGAGGTCGTGCTGGTGCGCGTATATTGCAGCGAGAAGGGCCATCAGCATCAGCAGATCGTCGACATGCTGCATCGTGAGCACCGCGTTGCGGGGGTCACCGCGTTCCGTGGTATCGCGGGGTTCGGCCGCTCCGGACATATCCACGAAGCGGGACTGCTCGATGTGTCACTCGATCTGCCTGTGATCATCGAATTCTTCGATCGCCCCGATGTGGTCGCGACCGTCTTGCCGAAACTACACGACATGGTCGGCGCGGGGCACATCGTGTCGTGGCCGGCAAAAGCCAATCTGGACTGAAGCATGCTTGATCCAAAACTCCTCCGTAACGAACTCGACGCCGTTGCCGCCAAGTTGGCGCGCCGGGGATTCTCGCTCGATACCACGCGTATCACCGAGCTCGAGTCGCGTCGCAAGACGTTGCAGATCGACGCGCAAAACCTGCAGAACGAGCGCAATACCCGATCAAAATCGATCGGTAAGGCAAAGGCTTCAGGGCAGGACATTCAACCACTGCTCGACGAGGTGGCGACGCTGGGTGATCGGCTCAAGGCGGCCGAAGAGGCGCTCGCCGACGTGCAGTCGGCATTGCAGGAGATCGCCCTGGGCACGCCGAATCTGCCCGACGACAGCGTGCCCGACGGCAAGGATGAGAACGACAACCGCGAAGAGCGGTGTTGGGGCGAACCGGCACAGTTCGATTTCGAACCCAAGGATCATGTCGATCTCGGCGCAGCGCTCGACATGCTCGACTTCGATGCCGCAGCTAAGCTGACCGGGTCGCGATTCGCCGTCATGAGCGGTCCTTTGGCACGTCTGCATCGCGCGCTCGCACAGTTCATGCTCGATGTGCACACGACCGAACATGGCTATACCGAGGCCTACGTGCCTTACATGGTCAATCCGGACAGCCTTTACGGTACCGGGCAGTTGCCGAAGTTCGCCGAGGACCTGTTCCATCTCGACGGTAGCGACTATTACCTGATCCCGACCGCTGAGGTGCCGCTGACCAACCTCGTGCGCGACGTCATCGTCGATGATGGCTACATGCCGCGGCGCTACGTGGCGCATACGCCGTGTTTCCGCTCCGAAGCGGGAGCCTACGGCAAGGACACGCGCGGCATGATTCGCCAGCATCAGTTCGACAAGGTCGAACTCGTGCACGTCGTGCGAGCCGATGAATCGGTTGCTGCTCTCGAGTCGTTGACAGGCCATGCCGAGGCCATCTTGCAGCGGCTCGGGCTGCCCTACCGGGTCGTCACCTTGTGCACCGGCGACATGGGCTTCTCGGCAACCAAGACATACGACATCGAGGTGTGGCTGCCCGGGCAGCAGAAGTATCGCGAGATTTCCTCGTGCTCGAACATGGGTGACTTCCAGGCGCGCCGGATGCAGGCGCGCTGGCGCAATCCGGCGACGGG
>JAGRHA010000253.1 GCA_020445205.1 Gammaproteobacteria bacterium | reverse complement strand
GTCAAACCGGAAAAGCTGCCGGGTGATCAGTCCGTGATCCGCTTTCACTTCACCGATCTGAAAAAACTCAACGATTGGTGGCTGATCGTCAAGAACGACAATGTCGATATCTGTCTCGAAGACCCGGGCAAGGATGTCGACGTCTATTTCACCACCGACCTGCCGACGATGATTTCCTGTTGGATGGGAGACATCAGCTACCGTGCTGCCATCACCAGCAAACGCCTCAGCCTGGTCGGACAATCTGCACTGACGCGCAACGTCCAGGCGTGGCTGCCGGATTCGATGTTTGCCGGGATCCGGCCAGCGAACGAGATCTGATTCGACACCCGGTCAGGCGCGAGATGTCCTGCCGCAGACCTTACGACTGGGTCGGTGCAAAATCGTCATTTGCTGTGACCATCGCAGCATCTCTACGGCCGCGCGACTTGCGCTGATACGCCGACAGCGATGTCGCAAAAAGGTACCCCGATTTCCGCGACCTCATTTTGACGATGGCCTCGCGGACAAGGCACGAGCCTGACCCGCGGGCCATCGTCCGTCTTACGGTCTCGAAACCAAACGCGATGGGTGCCGGCACCATTTTGCGGCGCTAAGTCCGAGGCCGAGGCCGAGGCTTAGCAGAGCGAGGGTGGCGGGTGCAGGGATTGCATTGTCGTCGATTTGAAACTGGAAATTGTCGATCCCTATGGTGTCCGCACCGTCAAATGCGTCGGTTGCTATGCCGATGCTTGTTACGTCTGACAGGATTCCGAGCCAGTCGGTTTGCGACACGCCCCAACTTGCTGCATCAAGCGAAGCACTGAAACTCTGCCAGCCTCCGGCCGGTGCACTGGTGGCGACATCGATAGTTACTGTGCTGCCGTTTCCCGTCAGCAGTATGGTCCCGAACGACGCGAAGGTTCCGCCTCCTCCGGCGAACGTGGCCATGTCGAGTGACAATGTTCCGCCGTCGAAAACGCTCTGATTGCCAAGAAACTGCGGGCCGACAAATGCGCCTGACGCGAACCCGTTGTTGATACCGGCACCGATGTCCGTGATTCGAACGTGCCCCCCTGGGTTACCGCCAGTCGAAATGAAGGCTAATGACCCCTGTCCGGGATTCGCTGTCCATCCTTCCGCGTCCACATCAAAGGTACTGGCAATAGCTGTCGCGCATGACACGGCAGGTGCCACGAGACACGTCGCCACGGAAAGGATCTGTGCAAGCATCCAAGTTTTGCGTATGCCCATGCTTTCCTCCTGGATCTGTGGTGCCAAATGGCAGGCTGCCCCCCTCGGTTCGCATCAGCAGGCTCGTATTCGATGTTCTCGCTGGTGTTCATCGCAGACAGGGGGTAAGGATTAAGCAAAAAATATACCATAAACAATAAGTTATCGATTTCAACCGCTTGTGCATTCGATGGGCACCTGCACCTCAGTCATTGCAAAAAAAGCTGACGCTTCCCGTTCGCGGCCATGCCGACGCGTATTGCACAGTCCCGCGGCCGCTGAAGGCAGCAGGTGACGAAACCACCGGATCTCGACGTTCTCCCGCATTGCCACGGCCATGTGCGCCGGATGCGCCATCGCCCGGGACCGCATGAACGTGGCTGAATCTTCCGCATTGGTTCCATGCGATGGATGAGATCGAGTGAACAGTTTGTGCGGGCGCCACTGCAGGGATTCGGCGGCCGAGCTCGACGCCGACGTAGATCTTGCAGCGCCGCAAACGCGATTGGGGACTGTCGGCTTGAAGAAGGGCCGGCGGATTCAGCTAAACAGCGTCAGCACGCCCGTGTAACCGTACAACCGGTTGTGCGAGATCTCGCCGTTGGCGTAGAAACCGGCCAACGGCACGTCGCCGAGCAGTTCACCCACCAGCTTGAGTTCCGCGGAATCGTCTCCGAACTGGTTGCGTCCGCGGCCCAGGCAGCTGTGGTACAGCGCGCCGCGCGGTGGCCCTGGCAGGCGCTTCAACAGCCCCTCGACCATGTGTCGCAGATCGTCGCGTGCCGTCTGCGCATCGCGCCGCGCGAACTGAATCTCCATACCGGGTTCGACGAGGTCGCCGATGGCGAGCAGGCCGTCGTCGGGATCGACGCCGATCAGGTTGCGCACCAGATAGTCACCGGTGTCCGAGCCGCTGATCGGCAGGGCTGCGAAAATGAGGCCACCGACGCGGCGCAAGTCGCTTGCCAGCGGCTCGCCGATCGTCTCTTTGAACACGTCGAGTGCTGGGCGGTCGTCGATGGTCTCGATGATGTTGCGTTGCGCACGCGTGATCTGGTGGCGACTGCCGATGAGGCTACAGCCCTGGGTCAATCCGGTGTTGATGGCCACCGAGGCGCTGAATAGAACACCTGACAATCCACCGCTGACCGCGCGATCCGCGATCTGCACCGGCAGTTCGCTGGCCGAGGCGATGCCGCCGATCAGGAACCCGCCCTGTAGCGCGTCGCTGAAGCTGACGAGCTGTGCCGGTAATTCATTCGCGGTCGGGTCGCCGTGAACCACCGCGACCGATGCCATCGTGCGTGTGCGCCAGTCGGACGTGGCCGCGAGCCAGTCGCCCGGATCGTCGCCGAGTGATGGGATCAGGCGGAACTCGTCGTCGGTGAATGGCGTGGCAAGCACCGCCAGTGCCGCTTCGTCGTACGTCTCACGGCCGTTGCTGCACAGTCCCATGGCGACGCAACCGACCCAGTGCGGGATGCCGCTGTGGCCGCGCAGGTAGTCGATGATACGGTCGCTGTCGCCCGCCACCTCGTCGGCGATGTAGATGAAAGCCAGACGGCGCGGGCCTCGCCCTTCGAGGCCCGCGAGGACCTGGTCGCACAGGCTGCGCCAGTCGGCACCGGTGGCGTGAATGCTGATGAATTCAGGCATGCGGGTGGGGTGGCGGCCGTGTGCCGCCACCGTGTCCGGATCAGAGGCCGCGCTCGTCCATCATCTGGTCGATGATCGGGCCGAAGATGATCTCCATGGCGAAGCCCATCTTGCCGCCGGGAACGACGATGCTGTTGCGACGAGACATGAACGAGTCGCTGATCATCGACAGCAGGTAGGGGAAGTTGGTGTTGAACTTCTTCGGGTTGGCGAAACGGATCACGACGAAGCTCTCGTCTGGCGTCGGAATGTCGCGCGCGATGAACGGGTTCGAGGTGTCGACCAGCGAAACACGCTGGAAGTTGATGTCCGTGCGCGAGAACTGCGGCGTGATGTGATTGATGTAGTCGGGCATGCGACGCATGATCGTGTCGACCACGGCCTCGGGCGAGTAGCCGCGCTCGGCGTTGTCGCGATGGATTTTCTGGATCCACTCGAGGTTCACGATCGGCACCACGCCGATGCCGAGGTCGACATGCTGCGCGACGTCGTGTTCCTCGGTCTGGACCAGGCCATGCAGGCCCTCGTAGAACAGCAGGTCGGTACCCTCGGGGATCGGCTCCCACGGGGTGAATTCGCCCGGCTTTTTGTCGACGCCCAAACGGGTGTTGTGTTCGGCTGCCTCTTCCGGGCTGTGCAGGTAATAACGCTTTTCGCCCGTGCCGGTTTCGCCGTAGGTGCGGAACAGCTCAGAAAGTTTGTCGAAGCGGTTCGCCTCGGGGCCGAAATGGCTCAGGCCCTCTTCGGTCATCTTGACCTTCATCTCGGCGCGTTCGTAGCGATGGAAACTGTCGCCCTCGACCACCGCCGCATTGATGCCCTCGCGCAGGAAGATATGCTCGAACGCGCGCTTGACGGTGGTGGTGCCGGCGCCGGACGAACCGGTAACGGCGACGACGGGATGTTGCTTGGACATGCTGTGTCCCCCCTGGATTTTCTGTTTTGGTTTGGACGGTGTTACGAGTCGGAAATGACTGCTTCGGGACCGGCGGGTGCGCGGTGAGGGTCGTACCGGGCGAGGTGCGACCGCGTTGTTCAGTATTTCCTAATTTTTTGGCTGCGCGCGACTATAGCACACGCGCCGTGGCGCGCTGCCCCGTGACCACAACGGCGCTGGGGACGTGCTTGCGCCAGGTCAAGCGTCGTGCCTGGAAGAATCGTATTCCCGTCACGGTAAGGTGCGGTTTTTCACCAAAAAAGTCGGCGCAAACGCCCATTCCGGGGTATTCTTGCGCCCCTTGGACGGCCGCGCCGAACCTCTCGAGGTCAGCGGGCCGTCGTTAATTCGGTATCGACAACGCAGACACCCCCGGTCGCTGACGCTTTCGGGAAGGTGTCTTTTTTGGTTTTGACGAGACGATGGAAGACCTGTTTCCGTACCCGGTGGCCCGGATCGGGCTGATTGGCGGCGGCCAGCTGGGCCGCATGATGGTCAAGGCGGCAAAGCGCCTGGGTTGCACCTGTGTCGTCCTCGACCCGCTGCAGGGGTCGCCGGCAGGGCAGGTCGCGGGCCACCAGATCGTCGGTGACTACAGCGATCCCGCGATGCTGCGCGAACTTGCCGAATCGTGTGACGTGGTGACGTTCGAGCTCGAGGATATCGAGACCGAGACCCTGCTGCGGCTGGAGGCCGAGGGACACAAGATCCATCCGCGCCCGGAACTGCTCGCGATCATCCAGGACAAGTATCGGCAGAAATGTTTCCTGCGCGATGCGGGCATTCCGACCTCCGAGTTCGTCGACATGCCGGCGCCCGAGCGTGACGGTTTCGCCGCGTTCGGTTACCCGCTGGTGCAGAAGGCGCGGCGCGGCGGTTACGACGGTCGCGGCGTGGTCGTGATGCCCAATGCGCAGTCCTACGACACGCATTTGCCCGTTGCGGGTTATGTCGAACGCTTCGTCGAGGCCGAGAAGGAGCTCGCGGTGATGGTCGCGCGCAATGTCCATGGCGAGTGCCGCGCGTATCCGACCGTCGAGATGCGTTTTCATGCGCGCGACAACGTGCTCGATTTCCTCGTCGCCCCGGCGCAGGTGTCCGACGAGGTCGCGCGGCGCGCCGAGGCCCTTGCGGTGCGTACGGTCGAGGCGATGGACGGCGTCGGTGTGTTCGGCATCGAGATGTTCCTCACGGCGGAAGGCGAACTGTTGGTCAACGAAGTCGCGCCCCGTACCCACAACTCGGGCCATCACACCATCGAGGCGTGCGTGACCGACCAGTTCGAGCAACATCTGCGCGCCATTCTCGGCCTGCCACTCGGTGACACGCGGCAGCTGACGCCGGCGACCATGGTCAATCTGCTCGGTGAGCCCGGTTACCAGGGGCGGCCCGTGATCGCCGGCTTGGCGGCCGTGCTCGCGATCCCGGGCGTATGCGTGCATATCTATGGCAAGGCAGTGACCAAGCCCGGACGCAAGATGGGCCATGTGACCGTTGTCGACGACGCGATCGACGCGGCCTGCAGTAAGGCCAAACAGGTCAAAGAACGGATCAGGATACTGGGAGACAGCAAGCTATGACGGACGTGAGCGTCGGCATCATCATGGGCAGCGATTCGGACCTGCCGGTTATGCAGGATGCTGCAGACATTCTGCGTGAACTCGGCGTTGCCTACGAGATGACCATCGTCTCGGCGCACCGCACACCGCAGCGCCTTTACGACTATGCATCGGCGGCGCGCGGACGCGGTATCAAGGTGATCATCGCGGGCGCCGGCGGCGCCGCACACCTGCCGGGCATGGCCGCGGCGATCAGTGAGCTGCCGGTGATTGGCGTGCCGGTCAAAACCTCGACGCTCAACGGCCAGGACTCGCTGCTGTCGATCGTGCAGATGCCGCCTGGCGTGCCCGTGGCCACGGTCGCGATCAACGGCGCCAAGAATGCCGGCATTCTCGCTGCGCAGATCCTCGGTGCCGGAGACCCGGCGATGCTCGATCGCGTCGCGCAGTACAAACGCGATCTCGAGGCCATGGTCATGGGCAAGGTCGAGAAGATGGCGGCCGATCAGCAGGGCTGAGCGGCGCTCGGGCGGCGATGTCTGCCCGCTGCTCGTCCGAATCAGCTATCGGCCGACTGCGGAAATCCGACGCCCGGGTTGAGAATATTGTCCGGATCGAATTGACGCTTGATCGCCGTCATCAGGTGCAGACTCGTCGCATCGAGCTCGCGATCGACGAAATCACGTTTCACCCAGCCGATGCCGTGTTCGCCGGACAGGCTGCCATCGAGTGACAACACCAGATCGAACACGGCATCGAGGCACGGGCCCGCGGCGGCCATCTGTGCCGCGTCGTCAGGATCGACGAGCAGGTTGACGTGGATGTTGCCGTTGCCGGCATGGCCGAAGTTGACGATCGTCACGGCGAACTTTTTCGACAGCGCCTCGAGTCCGCCGATCAGTTCCGGGATTCTCGATACCGGCACCACCACGTCTTCGTTGATCTTCTTCGGGGCGACGTTGCGCAGAGCGGGCGACAGGGCCTTGCGCGTGCGCCACAGGCGCGCGACGTCTTCATCCGTCGTCGCAACATCGACCTGCAGGCAACCGTCGCCGTCGGCTGCGGCCGATACCTGCGCGGCGAGCGCATCGATGCCGGCTGCCGGACCATCGACCTCGATCATGAGCAGGGCGCCAGCGTCAGCGGCGAGCCCCAGGTCGGAGAAGCTGCGCACCATCTCGATCGCCGTACCGTCCATGAATTCGAGGGCGCATGGCGTGGCCGGTTGCGCCATGATGCGCGACACGGCCTGTGCCGCACTGTGGATGTCGCGATACACCGCTTGCAGCGTGCGCTTGCTTTCGGCCAGAGGGGTCAGCTTCAGCGTTGCCTCGGTGATGATGGCGAGCGTGCCTTCGGACCCGATGAGCAGCCGGGTGAGGTCGTAGCCGACGACGCCCTTGGTCGTCGCACTGCCTGTCTTCAAACGCTCCGCTGTGCCCGTGACGGCGCGCAGGCCGAGCGTGTTGTCGCGCGGTGTGCCGTATTTGACGGCGCGCGGCCCGGCAGAGTTGTAGGCGAGATTGCCGCCGATCGTGCTGACCGCAGCACTCGTCGGATCCGGGGGCCAGAAGAAGCCATGCTTGGCTGCGGCCAGTTGCAGTTCCTGGTTGGTGAACCCGGGAGATACGTGGGCAAGACGATTGGCCGGATCGATATCGAGGCGGTTGCGGTAACGCTCCATCGACAGCACGATGCCACCGCGTAGCGGCACTGTGGCACCCGTTGTGCCCGTGCCGCGACCGCGCGTGACGAGTGGCAGGTGGAATTCGCGACAGATACGCACGAGTTCGACGATCTGGTCGACATCGTGCGCGAAGCACACGGCCTGGGGCAGTGCCTGTTGGCGGCTGTTGTCGTATCCGTAGGTCCAGCAATCCGCGGCGTCGGTCAGCAGGTCCTTGCCGGCGAATACCGCGCGCAAGCGCTTCTTCGCGCTCACGTGCAGGGTATGGATCGGCGATGCCTCACTGGACGTATTCAAACAGTTTCACCACGCGCTTCACGCCGCTGACGAAACGCACTTCCTCGGTCGCGGCGTCGGCCTCCTGCGGCGACAGCAGCCCCATGAGATAGACGGTGCCCAGCGAACTCGTGACCTTGATGCGGGTCGGGTCGAAGCCCGGCAGTTTGACGTTGAACAACGCGACCTTGACCTTCGATGTGAGGTAGGCATCGGCCGTGGACTCGCTCCATGTCGATTCGGCACCGACCACGACCTCATTGAACACATGGCGCACACGCGGGATCTGCGCAACGCGCTGGGCGTAGTCCTCGACGACTTGCGCGTTCTCCGCCTGGCCCGTGAGCAACACCTGCAGGTTGTAGACGTCGACGTTGATGTTGGTCTTCTGTTTGAGTGCGGCGTCCTGTTGGCGCATCGTTATGGCGCGCAGGAAAATCTCCTGGTCTTCGACGACTGTGCCCGTGGTGCGCCGGTCATGGGCAACCGCGGCACCCGTCACCGCACCACCGACGACCACCGCACCGCAGCCACTCAGTGCCAGCGCCAGCGTGGCGATCAACAGGTTACGAAATACCGAAACGTTTGCATTCATCGTCGCTTACCCACCCATCAGTTGAAGGTCAATGAGGTCGCACAGGCAGTGGATCACCAGGCGATGATTCTCGAGTATGCGTGCCGACTTGTCTGCCGGCGTGCGGATCTCGACGTCCTGCGCCCGTAGACGCCCGGCGAGTTCACCGCCGCCGCGTCCGGTCAATGCAATCACCGGCATCAGGCGTTCATGCGCAGCGTCGACGGCGGTCAGCGTATTGATCGCCGAGCCACTGATACTCATCGCCAACAATACATCGCCGGGATGGCCGAGCGCACCGACCTGCTTGGCAAAAATCTCACTGAAGCCTTCGTCGAGCGCGATCGCCGTGAGTATGGCGGCGTCGGAATTCAGTGCGATCGCCGGCAGACCCGGTCGTTCGCGCTCGAAGCGGTGCTGCATCTGCGCTGCAAAATACTGCGCATCCGCGGCTGAGCTGCCGTTGCCACAGCACAGTACCTTGCCACCCCCCAGCAGGGCGTTGACGATCGTGCTCGCGGCGTTGGCGATCGGTGCCGCCTGCGCTGCCGCGGCCTGGGCGTGGGTTTCTATGCTCTCGGCAAAAAGCGTGTTGACGCGTTCGGTTGGATCCAAGGTCCTGCCTGTCATCGTTTTTTGGTGACGCCAGTTTCGCATGCGCACCGTCGGCGGTCGATCAGTCAGACACCGAACGCGTCACGAATCCAGTGTTGGGCGCCATCGCCTTCGAATGCGACGACGTCGAAACGGCACGGTCCGTTCCAGGCGTGGGTAGCGAGATAGTGCTGCGCGGCGATGATCAAACGTCCGCGCTTGCGCTGATCGACACTCGACAGCGCACCGCCGAAGTGCGCATGGCGTCGGTAGCGAACCTCGACGAACACGAGCTGGTCGCGGTCGCGCATGATCAGGTCGATTTCGCCACCACGGCAGCGGTAGTTTCGCGTCACCGCTGTCAGGCCGTTGCCCAGCAGCAGCATCTGTGCCTGTTCCTCGGCGTGCGCCCCCGCGTCCTGCGTTTTGCCCACGGTGTCAGGTGGTCGGTGATGGTGCTGTCGGTGGTGCAACGACCGGTACGGTGGCCGTGCCGGTTTCCTGCAGGTCGAGGCGCGGGGTATAGCCGAGTACCTGCGGCTGGGCATCGAGCACGAGCCAGACCAACTGGCGATGGACCTGGTTGACCTCATCCATATAGAGGTTGCCGGTACTGCCATCCAGCGATTCGTAGCGACTGCTCTGCAGACGTTTGAGATGCGGCACGAGGCGCAGCGCATCCATGCCCATGGCATACAGGCGGGCGAAACCGGCCGCGCTCTTGGGCAGATAGCGCGCGACGTTTTCACGGCTTTCGTCGCCGTTGCTGCCGTCGTTGAGCATCCACGGGATATCGGCCAGGAAAATGCCTTTCATGTCCTCGACCTGGCTGGTGCTGAGCTGGCCCACCCAGGCGTGTGACGTGGTGTAGATCGGCAGATCGGCGGCGTGATGGAACTGCAGTTGCGGGCGCATGCCCTGGGCCTGGACCGGGCGCGCAGCGAGGAACACCGCGTCCACATCCTCGCGCCGTCGCGGCTCGAACTCGAGTCGACGGCCGAGCAGGCGTTGGATTTCGTTGTGTCGTGTCTCACTCTGATCGAGCAGCAATACGTGGGTCAGCGTTTCGGTGTAGTCGTGCCCCTCGGGGTCGTAGCGGCCGCTGGCCGCGACGCTGCCGCCCAAGCTCTGCCAGCGCTGCTCGAATGCCGCGGCGAGGCGGTCGCCCCATGCGTCCTTCGGCGCCAGCACCAGCGGCCGGCGGCTGCCGTCGAGCCAAGCGCGCTCTGCGGCCTGGCGTGCCTCATCTTCCGGCGACAGCGAATAGAAGTACATGTTCTGCGGTGGTGCGCTGCTCATGTCGACCTGGTTCAGCGCCAACACGGGTACCGGCAGCTCGCCTGCGCGCACGAGTTGCGATACCGCGTCCTTTTGCAGTGGTCCGATCACGAGTTCGGCACCTTCATCGACGGCGCGCGTATACAGCGGCCAGATGCCGGCCGGATCGGTGGCGTCGTAGAAACGGATCTGTGGGCGCCGGGCCTCGTCGATCTCGAAGCTGCTGATCACGATACCGTCGCGGATTGCCGCGGCGACATTGGCGTAAGGCCCACTCTGCGGCAACAGCACGGCGATGCGCGAGACCTGCTGCAGCTGGCTTTGCAGGCGCTGCTGATAATTGTTCAGCAGATCGGGCAGCGCCGGATGCTGTGGAAACCGTTCGCGCCATTTGGCGAGTTCCGGCGCCAGCGCCTCCGGCGTGCTGCCAAAACGTTTGACCAAAAGCGCGAGTTCCATCCAGCCACCGGCGACGCCGGGTGGTGACGGCTGCAGCTGGATCAGCACCTGTTCATTGAGCAGGGCGAGCGAGCGCAGGATCTCGGTCTGCGTCTGCAGGCGTGCGTCGACATCGGTCTGCAGCGCATCGATATTCTGCAGTGCATTGGCCGTTTCCAACAGGTTGCCGAGCTGGCGGTACGCGGCGGCCACGTCGCTCTGGTGGCGGATGCGCAGCTCGCGCGGCTGCGCAGCATCCGGCATGTCGCCGAGCACGCTCAGCGCTTCGGTCGCGCGATTCTCCTGCAATAGGACCTCGGCCTGCAGCAGTGTGCGTTGCAACGCCGGCGTCGGTGGCAGCGGTAATGCTGCGAGCTGCGCCAATGCCGCCCGCGTGCCATCCCAGTCACCGCCGTTCTTCGATGCTTCGGCGGCATTGAGCAGGTAGATCGACCGCTGTTCGAGTGCCGGCGTGCGCGATGCTAGGGCGCGGTACAGCTCAGCGGCGGCGAGGTGATCGCCAGATGCCTCCAGCTGCTGCGCGCGTGCGATGTCGGGGTCGGCCGGGCCCGGGCCCGATGGACGCTCCGGCAGCTGGCCACACGCGGCCAACAGCACGGCGAAGAAAAACAGCAGGGCGAGACGAAAACTTGCGGCTTGCATGGGAAAACGCGTGCGATCAGGATGGAGGGACGAGTATCAAAGGTGGGTTTGTGTGCCGTCAAGGCACGCGTCGCCGATGTGCGGCCGCTGACGCGATCCGCGTCCGCGGCTTCGACGTCATCTGGTGCGCGCCATCGCGCGACGGGGCCGTGTGCAGCTGGCGCCGATCGTGCCGGTCGCGGCCGTGACTGTGCCCGCTCGCCAGCCAACGGAGAATCACGACGTGTCGACGGCAACGGCAACCCTGTACGTGGTGGCGACACCCATCGGTAATCGTGACGACATCACCTTGCGTGCGATCGACGTGTTGCGCGGTGTCGACCGCATCGCCGCCGAGGACACGCGTCACAGTCGTCCGCTGCTCGATCACCTCGGCATCCACAAGCCGCTGCTCGCATTGCACGAACACAACGAGGATGCGGCGACGCGGCAGGTTCTCGATCTCCTGCGTGCAGGCGAATCGATCGCGTTGATATCCGATGCGGGGACGCCGCTGATCAGTGATCCCGGTTTCCCCCTGGTGCGTGCCTGCCGGGCCGAGGGGTTCGCTGTGGCGGCAGTGCCGGGTCCGAGTGCGCTGGTCGCGGCACTGTCCGTTTCTGGGCTGCCGACGGACCGGTTCCGTTTCGAGGGTTTTCTGCCGCGGCGGCAGCAGGCACGGATGGCGGTGCTCGAGGCCCTGCGCCGTGAGACGGCGACGACGGTGTTCTACGAATCGTCGCACCGCGTACTCGACACCGTGACAGACATGCGCGATGTATTCGGTGCCGATCGCGTGCTCGTGCTGGCGCGCGAACTGACCAAGCTGCACGAGACGGTGCTCGTCTTGCCACTTGCCGGGATGTGCGAGCGCATCGCGACGGATCCCGACCAGCAGCGCGGCGAGTGCGTGTTGCTGCTCAGCGGCAACCGCACTCCCGATGAGCAGTGCCTGGTGGGTGTCGACGATTTGCTCACGATGCTGCTTGAGGAACTGTCGGTGAAGCAGGCTGCGGCGCTCGCCGCGCGCATCACCGGGCGCAAGCGCAACATGCTGTATCAACGCGCACTGGCGCTGTCGGCCGACGCTGCTTCGAAGGCCGACTGAGCCAACGCGCACGGTGCTTGCCAGGCGCCTCACCTTGGCCTAGTGTGGCGCGCGGAGTCGGCCAGGCGATCGCGGTCATCCTTGCGGATGGCGGAGGAAAGTCCGGGCTCCACAGGGCGGGAGGCCAGGTAACGCCTGGGCGACGCGAGTCGACGGAAAGTGCAACAGAAAGCAAACCGCCGACGGTGCCGGTTCGCCGGTGCCGGGCAAGGGTGAAACGGTGGGGTAAGAGCCCACCGCGTCTGCGGTAACGGAGACGGCACGGCAAACCCCCTCCGGAGCAAGACCAAATAGGGAAACATGCCTCTGGCAGCCTGCGGCCCGCAGGTGTTTCCGGGTAGGTCGCACGAGGCGTCCGGTGACGGGCGTCCCAGATGAATGATCGTCCTCGACAGAACCCGGCTTATCGGCCGACTCCACATTTCCCCACCGTGACGCAGGTCGCGGGAAGCGCTTTCGCATAGCGTTAACCCGACGCGATGTCTTCTTAAGATTTCACTTTAAGTCGGTCCTTTAGAGGACTGTTTTCAGGCCGTTTCTCCTTTTTTTGGTTTCGCCTCTAAGTCTCTGAGGCATAAGCATTTTTTTCTCCTGTTCCGCTTGACCGCCCGGTGGGGGGAACCTAAGATTGATCGATAGGTGGGTAATTGTGGGGATTGGGGGGTTGCCCACCCTAAGGAGGAGACGGCGAAGCCGTGTTTTTGGGGGTCACTACACTCAACTTGGACGCCAAGGGGCGTCTTGCTATCCCGGCCAAGCACCGTGAATCGCTGGCCGAGTGCTGTGGCTCGCGTGTTGCTGTCACTCTCAATCCCCTCTCCAAAGACAAATGCCTGTGGCTGTATCCCGATAACGAGTGGCGCGACGTCGCGCTGAAGTTGTCGCGCCTGCCGGCCATGGACGCCAAGTCGCAGGCCCTCAAGCGCCTGCTCCTCGGTCACGCTGCCGAACTCGAGCTCGATGCGCAAGGGCGCATTCTGCTGTCGAACGAGCTGCGCAGCTATGCCGAACTCGGCAAGCGCGTGGTACTCGTTGGCCAGGTCAATAAATTCGAAATCTGGGACGAAGAAGTGTGGCAGGGCAATCGCGAACGCTGGCGCGACGTGCTGGCCGACGATGCGGCCGGGCTGAGTGAGCAACTCGGAGAGATCACGCTGTGACGTCCGCGAAGTCGCCGCATCTTCCCGTTCTGCTCGACGAGGCCATCGACGCTCTCGCGATTCGGCCCGATGGTTTCTATATAGATGGCACCTTCGGGCGTGGCGGACACAGCCAGCGCATCCTTGATGCACTCGGTGATCACGGCCGCCTGCTGGCGTTCGACAAGGACGACGAGGCGATCGCAGCGGCACGGGTGCGTTTCGGGGGCGACCCGAGGTTCAGCATCGTTCACGGCAGTTTCGCCGATCTCGCCGCCGAGGTGGCGGAGCGCGGCATGAGCAAGCGTGTGGATGGCCTGTTGCTCGATCTCGGTGTGTCGTCGCCGCAACTGGACGATGCGGCCCGCGGCTTCAGCTTTCTCAACGACGGCCCGCTCGACATGCGCATGGATCGCACGCGCGGGCAGAGCGCGGCCGACTGGCTGGCCACGGCAGACGAAAGTGACATCGCCACCGTGCTGCATGAATACGGCGAGGAGCGCTTTGCGCGCCGAATTGCGCGCGCCATTGTCGCGCGGCGTCAGCAAACGGCGTTCACGGCGACGCGTGATCTTGCCGATCTGGTTGCCCAGGCGTGCCCGATCAAGGAAAAGCACAAGCATCCGGCAACCCGTACCTTTCAGGCGATTCGTATTTTCATCAACCGCGAGCTTGACGATCTGCAGCAATGCCTGCGCAGTGTCATCGGTGTGCTGGCGCGCGGCGCGCGCCTCGTGGTGATCAGCTTCCATTCGCTCGAAGACCGCATCGTCAAGCGCTTCATGCGTGACGAAGCGCGCGGGCCGCGTCTGCCCAAGGGGTTGCCGGTCATGCACGCCGCCACGCAGGGCAGCCTGCGCCTCGTTGGCAAATCGCTGCGCGCGGGTGAAGCCGAGATCGCCACCAATCCGCGCGCCCGCAGTGCCGTGCTGCGCGTGGCGGAGGTGCTGGTATGACGCGCGGTCAAGCAATCATGTTGTCACTGGTGATGATGGCTGTGGTCGTCAGCGGCATTGCCGTGGTGCACGCCAAGAACCTGTCGCGGTCATTGTTCGTCGAGCTGCAGCAGGTGCGCTCGCTGAAGGATCAGGCCGACATGGAATGGGGACGCTTGCAACTCGAGCTGGCGACCCGCGGCGCGCTGGGCCGCGTCATGGAGATCGCCCACGAGCGACTGCAGATGCGCGTGCCCGACTCGAGTCAAATCGTGGTGGTGAAATAAGTGGCGGCGAAGCGTGACAAGCGTGCGCGTCAGGTGCGTCGCGAGGAACGGGCGCTGCCGAGTTACGCGGGGCGCCGCTACACGGTGCTGATGCTGTTCGTGCTGGCGGCCTGTGCATTGGTCTGGCGTGCCGTCGACCAACAGATCCTCGAGAAAGACTTCCTGCAGTCGGAAGGCGAGGACCGTTACCTCGCGCGGGTCGAAGTGCCCGCGCATCGTGGTCTGGTCACTGATCGGCGTGGTGACGTGCTCGCATTGAGCACTCCGGTCGATTCGATTGCCGCAAATCCGCGCGTGCTGGGCAACGACATCAAACGCGTCGTGGTGCTGGCCGAGGCGCTCGGCATCGACACCGAGAAACTGCAGGATCGTCTGACGCAATACGCGAAACGTCATTTCGTGTATCTGAAGCGGCGTATGCCGCCGGCCGACGCGACGCATGTCATGGAGATCGTCAAGGCGCACAGCATTCCGGGTGTACACGTCGAACGCGAATACAAGCGCTACTACCCGGCCGGCGAAGTGTTCGGACACGTGATCGGATTCACGGACGTCGAGGATCGCGGCCAAGAGGGTCTCGAACTCGCTTATGATGGCGATCTGCGTGGCGAGCCCGGCGCGAAGCTGGTGTTGCGCGATGGCCGCCGCCAGGTGGTCGATGACGTCGAGAATATCGTCAGCCCGCGCGCCGGCAACCATCTGGCATTGAGCATCGATCAGCGCCTGCAGTTCATCGCCTATCGTGAGCTCAAGGCGGCAGTCAAACGCAATCGTGCCATTTCCGGTTCCCTGGTGCTGTTGGACGCGCGCAGTGGCGAAGTGCTGGCGATGGTCAACCAGCCTTCGTACAACCCCAACGGCGACCGTGCCAACCGTGCGGGGCGGCTGCGCAACCGCGCCGTGACCGACGTGTTTGAACCCGGATCGACGATGAAGCCGTTCACGATCGCGGCCGCGCTCGACGCCGGTGTCATTCGCGCCGACACGGTGATCGACACGGCACCCGGCTATTTCCGCGTGGGCTCGGCGCAGGTCAAGGATCACCACAACAACAAGGACATCGACGTCGCGACCATCCTGCAACGTTCGAGCAACGTCGGTGCAGCGAAGATCGCGTTGATGATGGACAAGAAGGCATTGTGGCAGACCATGGATCGGCTCGGCTTCGGTCGTTCCGTGGGTGTCGATTTTCCCGGTGAGGTCGCGGGACATCTGAACGATCACCGCCGCTGGGCGCAGATCGACCATGCGACGCTCTCTTTCGGCTATGGCATCTCGGTGACGACACTGCAGCTCGCACAGGCCTACGCGGCACTGGCCAACGAAGGCGTTCTTGTTCCGGCAACCCTGTTGAAGCGCGATATGCCTGCGCAGGGCCAGCGCGTGTTCAAGGCTGCGACGGCTGCCGCTGTCCGTCGCATGCTCGAGTCGGTGGCCAGCGATGGTGGTACGGCCCCCGAGGCGGCCGTGACGGGTTATCGCGTCGCCGGCAAGACGGGTACCGTGAAGAAGCTCGGTGCCAACGGTTACAGTGACGATCGTTATGTCTCGCTGTTTGCCGGTATGGCGCCGGCGCGTGATCCGCGGGTCGTGATGGTGGTCATGCTGAACGAGCCGCGTGGCGAAAAGTTCTATGGTGGCCAAGTGGCGGCACCCGTGTTCTCAACGGTCATGGGCGAGACGCTGCGGCTCATGAACATCGCGCCGGACCTGGTGTTCGACGCTGGTGTGCGTGTGGCGCAAGCCGGAGCGGCGCGATGATGCCGTGCCGGGGAGATCAGAAGAGTATCCTGCTCGCCGACCTGTTGCCGGCATTGTCGGGCATCGAGTGGGCGCGGCATTGCGCCGTGAATGCCGTGGCCCTCGACAGCCGTGAGCTTTCCCACGATGGCCTGTGGCTGGCATTGCAAGGGACGCGTGGGCACGCGCTCGAACATTTTGACGAGGCGCGCAAGCGCGGTGCCGTGGCTGTGCTAGCCGAGCCGGCAGGAAACTGGGACCGCGATCGTATCGCCGCACTCGCTGGTGATGTGCCGGTGATCGCGGTGCCGGGACTGCGGCGCCAGGCCGGTGAGATCGCGGCACGCTTCTTCGGCCAGGCAGCGCAGGCCATGCGCATCGTCGGTATCACCGGTACGAACGGCAAGACCAGCGTGGCGAGCTTTCTCGCGCAGGCGTTGTCGACACGCGTGCCGACCGCCATGTTGGGCACCGTCGGCAACGGTTTTCCGGGCGAACTCGAACCGTCGACGCATACCACCCTCGACGCGGTGAACCTGCATGCGACCTTCGAGCGGCTGTTCGCGCGCGGTGCTCGCGCCGTGGCCATGGAGGTGTCGTCGCACGCACTCGACCAGGAGCGTGTTGCCGGGGTGCCATTTCACACGGCCGTGTTCACCAACCTGACGCGCGACCACCAGGACTATCACGGCAGCATGCAGGCTTACGCCGATGCCAAGAAGCGCTTGTTTCGCGTGCCCGGCCTGAGCGTCGCCGTGATCAATACCGACGATGCCGTCGGCGCCCGACTAGCCAGCGAGGTGCGTCCGCGCGTGTTCACCGTGTGCGTCGGCAGCGGCAGCGAGGTGGTGCGCCTTGGTGATCGGTATGTGCACCTCGTCGACATCGTCTCGCGTGCCGATGGTCTGCGTGTGCGCTTCGAATCAAGCTGGGGTGCCGGCGAACTGCAGACGCATCTGCTGGGCCGCTTCAACGCCATGAATCTCTGCCTCGCGCTCGCCGTGTTGCTTGCGTGGGACATGCCAGCGACCGCCGCGTTGCAGACGCTGGCGCGCGTACAGGCTGTCGCTGGCCGCATGATGACTTTCGTTGCGCCGCATCGTCCGCGTGTCGTGGTCGACTACGCACATACGCCGGATGCACTCGAGCAGGCGTTGAGCGCGTTGCGTGGGCATGTTGCCGGCCGCCTCGTGTGCGTCTTCGGTTGCGGCGGTGATCGTGACCGCGGCAAGCGCCCACAGATGGGCGAGGTCGCACGGCGGCTGGCCGACGAGATCGTTATCACCGATGACAATCCACGCAACGAGGATCCACGCCAGATCGTGGCGGATGTGCTCAGTGGCATGGATGGGCGCGAAAACGTGCGCATCGAACACGATCGTGCCGCGGCGATCCAGTCGAGTATTGCCGATGCCGGCCCCGACGACCTCGTGCTGGTCGCGGGCAAGGGCCACGAGGACTACCAGGAGAGTGCCGGACAGCGGCGTGCGTTCAGCGATATCGAGCAGGTGCAGCTGGCGCTGGGAGAGCAGGCATGAGCATGCTGCACCTGTCAGAACTGGCCACGATCGTCGCCGGGCGTTTGCACGGCGACGATGTGGTGTTCGACGGTGTCAGTACCGACACACGCACGCTGCGGGCAGGTGACCTGTTCGTCGCTCTGCGGGGCCCGAATTTCGACGGCCACGATTACCTCGATATGGCGCGCGCACGCGGTGCGGTCGGTGCGTTGGTTGAGCGCGATGGCACGGGCGGCCTGCCGGCAGTCGTCGTCGACGACGTGCTGCGCGGCCTCGGTGCACTCGGTCGCGCGTGGCGTGAGCGCTGTCATGCGCGTCTGATCGCCGTGACCGGCAGCAACGGCAAGACCACGCTGAAAGAGATGCTCGCGGCGATCCTCGCGCGGCACGCCAGCGTGCTCGCCACGCGCGGCAATCTCAACAATGACATCGGCGTGCCACTGACCCTTTCACGTCTACGCGACGAAGCGTTCGCGGTCATCGAGATGGGCGCGAATCACCCCGGCGAAATCGATTACCTCACTCGGCTCGCACAACCGGATGTCGTCGTACTCAACAACGCCGGCCGGGCACATCTCGAGGGCTTCGGCAGTGTCGAAGGTGTGGCACGGGCCAAGGCCGAGATCGTTAACGGCCTGCATGCAGATGGTGTGTTCGTGTTCAATGCCGATGACGCCTTTGCGCCGTTGTGGCGCGAGTTGGGTGCGCGTTTCACGCAACGCACGTTTGGCGTGGAGCAGGCGGCAGACGTGTCGAGCCCCAGGGACCAGTACCGTGTGGTGTGGGACGACCATCGCTTCCAGGCGCGTTTCCCCGTGCATTGCAAACAGGGTGATATCGAGCTCAATCTGCAGCTCGCTGGCGAGCACAACCGCATGAATGCCCTCGCGGCCATCACGGCGGCATTGGCGGTCGGCGCCGATCTTGCTCAGGCGGCAAGCGCCGTGGCCGCGCTCGTGCCGGTCCCCGGCCGTTTGTGTCCGCTTGCAGGTATCAATGGTGCGCGTCTGGTCGACGACAGCTACAACGCCAATCCCGATTCGGTGATTGCCGCTCTGCGCGTGCTCGCCTCGGCGCCCGGTCGTCGCACGCTGGTGCTCGGCGACCTCGCCGAGCTCGGTGAAGATGCGGTTGCCCTGCATCGCCAGCTCGGTGAGCGCGCCAGCGAATCGGGTATCGATCGCCTGCTCACGGTAGGGGAACTGAGCGCACATGCCGCAGAAGCGTTCGCAGGGTCACACCAGCAGTTCACGACGCGCGAGGAGCTGACGGCCCAGTTGCACAAAGAGTTGTCGCAGGACGACAGCGTGCTGATCAAAGGTTCGCGTTCGGCGCGTATGGACGAGGTCGTACGTCGTCTGCAGGACGTGGAGGTCGCATGCTGATCCGCCTCGCCGAGTTCCTCGTCCAGTTCGACAGCGGTTTCACGGTATTCCGTTACATCACGCTGCGCACGATACTCGCCGTGCTGACCGCATTGCTGATCTCTTTCATGGTCGGGCCGGCGATGATCCGTCGCCTGAGCCGGTACAAGATCGGCCAGACCGTACGTGATGACGGCCCGCAGTCGCACTTGTCGAAATCGGGCACGCCGACCATGGGTGGCGCGCTGATCCTGGTCGCCGTGGCGGTCGCAACTCTTCTATGGGCCGACCTCAACAACCGCTATGTGTGGATCGTGTTGCTGACCACACTGGCGTTTGGCGCCGTTGGTATGTGGGACGACTACCGCAAGTTGGTCCTCAAGGATGCCCGCGGCCTGGCGGCCCGCTGGAAGTATCTCTGGCAGTCGTTGTTCGGTGCTGCGGCGGCGGTCGCGTTGTACACCGGGGCGACCACGCCCGCCGAAACCGAGCTGCTGTTTCCGTTTTTCAAAGATCTGGTGCTGGATCTCGGCCCGTTGTTCGTCGTGCTGGCGTACTTCGTGATCGTCGGCTCGTCGAACGCGGTCAATCTGACCGACGGCCTCGACGGGCTCGCGATTCTGCCGACCGTGCTCGTGGCAGGTGCGCTCGGTGTGTTCGCCTACGTATCGGGGCATGCGCAGATCTCGAGCTACCTGTTGATTCCGCATCTACCAGGGGTCGGCGAACTCGCCGTGCTGTGCGGCGCCCTGGTAGGTGCGGGCCTTGGTTTTCTCTGGTTCAACGCCTACCCGGCGCAAGTATTCATGGGCGACGTGGGTGCGCTGGCGCTGGGTGCCGCGCTGGGTACCCTTGCCGTCGCCGTGCGACAGGAGATCGCGCTCTTCATCATGGGTGGGGTGTTCGTCGTCGAAACCGTGTCCGTGGTGTTGCAGGTCGCGTCGTTCAAGCTGACCGGACGGCGGATCTTCCGCATGGCGCCGTTGCACCACCATTTCGAACTCAAGGGTTGGCCGGAGCCGCGCGTGATCGTGCGCTTCTGGATCATCACCGTCATTCTCGTGCTGGTCGGGCTGGCCAGTCTGAAGATCCGCTGAGGGCGCGACGAATGGCACATGCGATCCATCACCCGAATGCCCCATCGAAGACGCTTGTCGTCGGCCTGGGTGCGACCGGCCTTTCCGTTGCGCGCTATCTCGTACGGCGCGGCGAGCAGGTCGCCATTGCCGACAGTCGCAAGACGCCACCCGGTCTCGATACGTTGAACGAAGAACTGCCGGATATTGCGGTATTCCTCGGACCTTTCGATGACGCGTTGTTCCATTCCGCCGATCGCCTGGTCGTCAGCCCGGGTGTGCCGGTGGCGACGCCGCAGATCGACGCGGCGCGTCAACGCGGCGTACCCGTGGTGGGTGATATCGAGCTGTTTACGCAGGTCGCCAATGCGCCGGTCGTCGCCATTACGGGTTCGAACGGCAAGAGTACGGTAACGACCTTGCTCGGCGAGATGGCGAAAGCCAGCGGCTTGAAGGTGGCCGTGGGCGGCAATCTGGGTACGCCGGCGCTCGACCTGCTCGACGACGATATCGAGTTGTATGTACTCGAACTGTCGAGTTTCCAGCTCGAGACCACGTATTCGATGCAGGCGGCCGTGGCAACGGTGCTGAACATCAGCCCCGACCATATGGATCGGTACGCCAACGTCGGTGCCTATATCGAGGCCAAGGCACGCGTGTTCCGCGGCGCGGGCGTGGGCGTGTTCAACGCCGACGATCCGCTGGTCGCGGCGATGAGTGGTGCCGACGACGCCTGGTTCTTCACCCTCGGCGAGTCGCAGAGCGAGAAGATGTTCGGTGTCTGTTCGCTGGATGGTGACGAGTACCTGTGTCGCGGCGAGCAACCGCTGCTTGCTGTGAACGAATTGCTCATCCCTGGCTCGCACAACCGTGCCAATGCGCTTGCTGCGCTGGCCATGGGGACTGCGCTCGGGCTCGACCTGTCGTCGATGCTCGACGCGTTGCGCCGCTTTCGTGGCCTGCCACACCGTACGGAATTCGTCGCCGAGATCGACGGTGTCACCTGGTACAACGACAGCAAGGGCACCAATGTTGGCGCGGCGATCGCGGCACTGCAGGGCCTCGATCGTGGTGACGCGTCACGTACGGTGCTCATCGCCGGTGGTGATTGCAAAGGTGCGGACTTCGCACCGCTCGCGCCGGTGTTGACGCAGTGTGTGCGCAGCGTGGTGTTGATCGGTCGCGATGCGCCGGCTATTGCCGCTGTCGTACCGCCCGGCATCGAGCAGATGATGGCGGCGAGCATGGACGAAGCCGTGGCGCGGGCCGCGGCGTGTGCTCGGCCCGGAGATCGTGTGCTGCTGTCTCCTGGCTGCGCGAGCTTCGACATGTTTTCCGGCTTCGCCGAGCGTGGCGAGCGTTTCATGCAGGCGGTGCGGAGGCGGGTGCAATGAGCTCGATGGCGCGCCCATGGGGAGTCGTGCAGATTCGTATGCCGGGAATGGACGGCGTATTGGTCAGCGCTGTGCTGCTGCTCGTCGCGCTCGGCATCGTGATGGTTGCATCGGCATCGATGCATCTCGGTGAGCGCACGGGTGACAGTCTGCGCTTCGTCGATCGTCATCTGTTCGCACTCGTGTTGGGTGTGGCGCTGGGTTGGTTGGTGTTCCGTACGCCGATGCATTGGTGGCACCGCTGGAGTACGGCGATGTTCTTCGTCGGCTTTCTGCTGTTGCTGCTGGTGTTTGTCCCGGGTCTGGGACGAGAGGCCAACGGTGCACTGCGTTGGGTCGCTGCGGGTCCACTGAGCCTGCAGACCTCGGAGTTCATGAAGGTTTTCATCGTGCTGTACATGGCCGGCTACCTCGTGCGCCGGCAGATCGAGGTCGCGCATACGGTGTGGGGTTTCGTCAAACCGATCCTGCTGCTCGTGCTGGCATGCGCTGCGTTGATGATGCAGCCGGATTTCGGCACCACGGCCGTACTGCTCATGACGGCATTTGGCATGCTGTTCCTCGGTGGCGCACCGCTGTGGCAGTTTGCATCGCTGTTGGCGTTGGCCGTGAGCGCGCTCGTCGCGTTGGTATGGGTATCACCGTATCGCATGGAGCGGGTTACGACCTTCCTCAACCCCTGGGCGCATGCACAGGACTCCGGCTATCAACTGGCGCAGGCCTTGATCGCGTTCGGCCGTGGCGAATGGATGGGCGTCGGCCTCGGCAATGGGATTCAGAAACAGTTCTACCTGCCCGAGGCGCACACGGATTTCGTCATGGCCGTGATCGGCGAAGAGTTCGGCCTTGTCGGAACGTTGCTCGTCATCGCGATGTTCGGACTCATTGTCTGGCGTGCGTATGCGATTGGCGCTGTTGCCGAGGCGCGCGGCGATCGCTATGCCGCCTACGTCGCGTATGGCATCGGGTTGTGGCTCGGCATGCAGGCGTTCATCAATATCGGTGTGAACGTCGGCCTGTTGCCGACCAAGGGACTGACGTTGCCTTTCCTCAGTTATGGCAGCAACAGCATGATCGTGTGCTGCGTCGCGGTCGCCGTTCTGCTGCGCGTGCGTTATGAGAACCGCACCGCGGAAGGCGGCAAGGAGGGCCAGTGGCAACGCGCATAACTATCATGGCCGGCGGCACTGGCGGACATGTATTCCCGGCGCTCGCCGTGGCCACGGAGCTCGCAGCGCGTGGTTGGCAGATCAGCTGGCTTGGTACGCCCGATAGTTTCGAGTCGCGTGTGGTACCTGCCCATGGTTTTGATCTCGACACCATCAGTGCCCATCGCTTGCGTGGCGAGGGCGTAGTGTCGCGGCTGCTCGCGCCCCTGCGCCTGCTCAATGCCATGCACCAGGCTTGGCGCGTGCTGCGTCGTCGTCGGCCACAGGTCGTGCTCGGCATGGGTGGCTTCGTGACGGCACCCGGGGGTGCCGTGACCCGCCTGATGCGCATCCCGCTGGTCATCCACGAACAGAACGCCATCCCGGGTTTGACCAATCGCTGGCTGGCCAAGGTGGCGACACGCGTGCTCGAGGCGTTTCCCGGCAGTTTCGCGGTGTCGCTGCATGCACAGAATACCGGTAATCCGATCCGTGCCGAGATCGCTGCTCTGCCACAGCCGCAGGCGATCGGTGAACGCCCGCTGCAGCTGCTCGTGTTCGGTGGTTCCCAGGGGGCGCAGGCGTTGAACGATGTGGTGCCCGCGGCGCTGGCGCTGCTCGATCTGCCCGTGCGCCCGCGCGTGCGCCATCAGGCTGGCCGCGGTAGGCAGACGGCAACGCGTGCGACGTATGCGAGCCATGCCGTCGATGCCGAGGTCGTGGAATTCATCGACGATATGGATGCCGCGTATCGCTGGGCCGATCTCGCAATCTGTCGCGCCGGCGCCTTGACCGTGTCCGAACTCATGGCGGCGGGGCTGCCCGCCATCCTCGTGCCATTCCCGTTCGCCGTGGACGATCACCAGACCGTGAACGCCAGTTTCCTCGATCGTGAAGGGGCGTGCCGTTTGCTACAACAGCGAGACATGACGCCTGCGAGTCTGGCCGAAGCGTTGTCGGCGCTACTGGACGACCGCGATGCCCTGCACGCAATGGCGATGCGCGCCTACGGCCTCGCGCGTCGTGATGCGACGGCGCGGGTGGCCGATATCTGTGTGGAGGTGGCGGCATGAGCGAGCTACCCGCGAACAGACCACGCTATGCGGCGGGTGCCATGGGGCGCATGCGTCATCTGCATTTCGTCGGCATCGGTGGCGCCGGCATGAACGGTATCGCTCAGGTCATGCTGAATCTCGGATACCAGATCTCGGGGTCGGACATCAAAGCCAATGCCGCGACGGCGCGCCTGGCCGAGCAGGGTGCAACGATCCACATCGGACACGCTGTGGACAACGTCGAAGGTGCCGACGCGATCGTCATCTCGAGCGCTGTGAAGCAGGACAATCCGGAAGTGATCGCGGCGCGGGACCGGCGGATTCCCGTGGTGCCGCGTGCCGAGATGCTGGCGGAGATCATGCGATTCCGTTACGGCGTCGCCGTTGCGGGCACGCATGGCAAGACTACGACGACGAGCCTGATTGCGAGCCTCTTGATCGAAGGCGGACTGGATCCGACGTACGTCATCGGCGGTCGCCTCAATTCGCGTGGCAGCTACGCTCATCTCGGTGAAGGAGAAGTGCTAGTGGCTGAAGCTGACGAGAGCGATGCCTCGTTCCTGTACCTGCAGCCGATGATCGCCGTCGTGACCAACGTCGACGAAGATCACATGGCGACCTACGGCAACGAGTTTGCCCGCCTGCGTGCGACGTTCCTGGAATTTCTGCATCACCTGCCTTTCTATGGCCAGGCCGTGATGTGTATCGATGACGACAACGTGCGCGAACTGTTGCCGGAGGTGACGCGCAAGGTCATCACCTACGGCACGGCCGAAGATGCCGATGTCCGCGCCACCAATATCCGGCAGCGCGCGATGACGACGCAGTTCAACGTGCACATGCCCGATGCCGAACCTTTTGACGTCGTGCTCAACATGCCCGGGCGGCACAACGTGTTGAACGCACTCGCGGCGATCAGCATCGCCCACGAGCTGGGCGTGCAGGTGCCGACGATCCAGGCGGCACTGGCGGCGTTTCAGGGTATCGGACGACGCTTCCAGGCGCGTGAAGGCTGTCGCGTCGGCAATTGTGACGTCATGTTGGTCGACGACTATGGTCACCATCCACGTGAGATTGCGGCGACGCTCGAGGCGGTGCGCAGTGGCTGGCCCGAGCGGCGTCTCGTGCTGGCGTTCCAACCGCATCGCTACAGCCGGACACACGACGCCTTCGATGATTTCGTCGCCGTATTGTCCACTGTCGACGTGTTGCTGCTCGGCGAAGTCTACGCCGCTGGCGAAGCACCGGTCGCCGGCGCCGACGGTCGTGCCTTGAGCCGCGCCATCCGCGCGCGTGGTCAGGTCGACCCGGTATTCGTGGAAAGGATCGAAGACCTGCCGCAGTTGCTTGGCGACATCGTGCATGACGGCGACGTGGTCGTCACCATGGGGGCGGGAAATATCGGTGCCGTTGCGGCCGGCATGGCGGAGGCAGCATGTCTGTGAAGCCGGGCACACGCGCACTCAGGTTGCACATGGGCTGTGGCGAGCAGCTGACCGCGCGCATGGCGGCACCCTCGCAAACCGAGCGGCGTGTACAGAGCGCAGCACCGGCGCGCACATCGCAGCCGCCCTGCGGCAAGGGCAAGCGATGATGACCGCACCCCGGCAACCGGCGATGCGCGGTGAACTGCGCCTGAACGAGCCGTTGACACGCTACAACACGTGGCGCGTCGGGGGTGTCGCGCGGCGCATGTATCTGCCGGCGGACGTCGATGATCTCGGCGATTTCCTGCGCACCCTGCCGCTCGATGAACCGCTGCTGTGGTTGGGACTGGGAAGCAACCTGCTCATTCGCGATGGCGGTTTCGCGGGTACGGTAATTCTGTTGCAAGGTTGCGTGAACCGCATCCGTGTCGACGCCGATCGTGTATGGGTCGAAGCGGGTGCTGCATGTGCCAAGGTTGCGCGCGAGTCGGCGCGCGCGGGTCTCACGGGTGCTGCCTTCCTCGCCGGCATCCCGGGAACCATGGGAGGCGCACTGGCCATGAATGCAGGTGCCTTCGGTGGTGAAACCTGGCCGATCGTCGAAGCGGTGACGACCATCAATCGTCTGGGTGTTGTGCATCATCGCTTACCTGGGGATTACCGCGTGGGTTATCGCGAGGTGCATGGCCCGGCCGATGAATGGTTCGTCGACTGCACGTTGCGTCTCGGTCACGGGGATGTGGTGGCGGAGCAGCGTGCCATTCGCGAGTTGCTCGACAAGCGCGCAGCCACGCAGCCAACCGGGCAGCCGAGTTGTGGTTCGACCTTCCGCAATCCACCTGGCGATCACGCCGCGCGCTTGATCGAAGCCTGTGGCCTGAAAGGGCACCGTATCGGTGGTGCCGAGGTCTCGCCGAAGCATGCCAATTTCATCATCAACACGGGTACTGCCAGCGCGGCAGACATCGAATCGCTGATCGAATACGTGCGCGACGAGGTCGAGCGGCGGCATGGCATACGTCTGCAGACCGAAGTCCACATGGTGGGAGAGCGCACATGACGCTGCTGGCGAAGGATTTTGGACGTGTGGCCGTACTGATGGGCGGTTGGGCGGCCGAACGTGAGGTTTCGCTGGTCAGTGGCAAGGCCGTGCTCGAAGCGCTGCAGCGTCGTGGTGTGGATGCGCACGGTATCGATGCCGGTCGCGACATCATCTCGGTACTCGCGCGCGGCAACTACGATCGTGTGTTCAACATCCTGCATGGCCGTGGTGGTGAGGACGGTGTGATCCAGGGTGCGCTCGAGATTCTCGGCCTGCCGTATACGGGCAGTGGCGTGCTGGGTTCGGCAATCGCCATGGACAAGTACCGCACCAAGTTGCTGCTGCAATCCCTCGGTATCCCGACGCCGGGTTTCGCGTTGATCGCGAGCGAAGAAGATCTGCAGGCGGCGACCGAGCTGGGGTTCCCGCTCATGGTCAAGCCCGCGCTAGAAGGTTCGAGCATCGGCATGTCCAAGGCGCACGATATCGACGAACTGCGACTCGCATGGCACAAGGCCGCCGAATACGACAGTCACGTGATGGCCGAAAGCTGGGTTACGGGTGCCGAGTACACGGGTGCGATCCTCGGCCGCGAAGCGCTGCCGCTGATCAAGCTCGAGACACCGCACGTGTTCTACGACTACGACGCCAAGTATCACGCCGACGATACCCGCTACCTGGTGCCGTGCGGCCTTGATGCCGAGGCCGAGGATGAGCTCAAGACGCTCGTGGTACGCGCCTTTGATGCCGTCGGTGCCGAGGGCTGGGGTCGCGTCGACATCCTCACGGACGACGACGGCAGGCCCTGGGTGATAGAGGTCAACACGGTACCGGGAATGACGGGGCACAGTCTCGTGCCGATGGCGGCGAAGGCGGTTGGTATCGATTTGGATGAGCTGGTGTGGCGCATTCTGGCGCAGACCATG
>JAGRHA010000252.1 GCA_020445205.1 Gammaproteobacteria bacterium | reverse complement strand
TCGCGACGACGCGCGCACGCAACTCGCACAGATACTCGACGACGGACGCTACTTCGTGCTCGTCGCCGTCGCGGCAGCGACCGGGCCCGTGGGCTTCGTGTCGATGTACGAGGGCTTTGCCTTGTACACCGAGGGTCGCTTCGGCACGATGAGCGAATTCTATGTGCACCCCGAACACCGCTCACAGGGCGTCGGCCGGCGCCTCACCGATGCCGCGAAGACGTTCGCCGCGGCGCACGGCTGGCGACGTCTCGAAGTCACGACGCCGCCGCTGCCGGCGTTCGAGCGCACACTGGCGTTCTACGAGCGCGAGGGTTTCGCGACGACGGGCGGACGCAAACTGAAGTTCCTGCTCTGAACCCCGCGGGTGTTCGGTGCAACCCCTGGACGTGCGCGACGGCGCGTCTGACCGAATCGAACAGCGAGGTGCGATATGACCCCACCCACCGCAACCGGCTCCTGCCTGTGCCAACGCGTGACGTACGAGATCAGCGGCAACATGGGCATCTTCCAACACTGCAACTGCTCGCGTTGTCGCAAGTTCACGGGCAGCGTGTTCTCGGCCAACCTCATGGTGTCGCCGGATGACTTCCGCTGGCTGCGCGGCGAGGAGTTCGTCGCTACCTTCGCCCTGCCCGAGGCACGCCATTTCGCCACGGCCTTCTGCACGCACTGCGGATCATCGCTGCCGTGGAAGGCACAGAGTGGCCGCGCCGTGATCGTCCCTGCGGGCACGCTCGATGACGACCCCGGCATCCGTCCCTCGCAGCAGATCTATTGCGGCTCACGCGCGGTCTGGTACAGCGACCCGGGCAGCCTGCCGCAGTTCGACGAACTGCCACCACGCAAGCGCTGACCACGCCGCGCAACGCGGGTGCCCCTGCTTGGCATGCACGGCGTTTTCTGTTCTGCTTGCGCGCCGGGTTCCATTCCCGCCTACATCGAGCGACACGACATATGATCCAGGTTGCCGCCCGCATCGTCATCTGGGTGATCGTGATCGCCCTCGCCTATGTGATCTTGGGCCCCAAGGGCTTCGACTCTTCAGACAGCGACAACCCGTTCGCCTCGGAGACGCCGCTCTACCTGCCGGCCGCGAAACCGCCGCGATTGCGCGAACTCGAACGACGGCTGCACGACGGCGCACTGGGGGCTGACGACGCACAGGAATACCATGCGCTGCTCAAGCGCCACCAGGCGGCCTTCTGGCAGGATCGCGGCGAGACCGTCGAGCAGGCGCTGGCCGATGTCGGTAACGGGCGCCGCGCCCGCCTGCAGCAGATCCTCATCGAACGCGGTCTGTCGGACGACGAGATGCGCGTGTTCTTCACCGTGTTGGATCGCGATCACCCCCGTCTGCTCGACGATCGCGACTGAACACACGGCATCGCTTCACGCGCATTTGTGCTGCACGGGCCGCGGCGCGCGGCACTATTCGCTGGCTGGCGGCATCGCGTGGATGATGGTCTCCATGCGTGCTTCGAGCGCCGCCGGGTCGGCGAGGATCGACGGCGCAGCGACATACGGCCGTCCCAGTTCACGCGCACTTACACGCGCGAGATTGCGTCGCACCACATCGTCGATGACGGTGACGACGAAGCTGCGTACGCGCGGGTTGAAGATGTCGTTGTGCCCCTGCATGACGCTGTCGTCGGTCTTGAAGAAATACAGCGGATAGTTTTGCGGCAGCGTGCGGATCGTCGGGTGACCGTCCAGGGATGTCAGCCCGCGCGGTCGACAACCGTCGGGCGATACTGCGCAGGTGGCGACTTGGAATTCCGTCTTGCCACCTTCGTCGCTGGCGGTCAGGCGGTGGGTGAGAAACGGCGCGAAGTTTCCGACCGTGGTCGCATCGAGGTGCGCTTCGCGCAGCGCCTTCGGCACATCCGGTTGCTCACGGTCGATGTAGTAACTGCGCTCGAGCGCCTCCTGCTGCCAGGTGAACAGCAGGCCGAGCGTCTGTCCCGCGGGAAACGCATAGTGGGTCGCCGCGTCGGCATCGCTGCTCAACGATACGAACAGCGGATGCTGATCGGCCCGATAGTCGGTCTTGATCGCCGCTTCGACGAACGCCAGTGCCTGGTTGGCCTCGATCGCGGGATTGAGCACCAGCACGCCATCGCCAACCGTCGGCGCGTAGCCCTTGCCGCGCGTGCGGTGGATGGTGCGCTCGGTGAGCACGTCGTTGAGCGCACTGACGACGATGGCACCACCGAAACTGTGACCGATCACGACCATGACGTTGTCGTCGCGCGCGCCGCCGCTGGTGATCTCGTCGAGCTCCAGCAGCAGGCGCGTGACACCGCCCTTGCCGACTTCCTCGGCAACCGCTTTGCGATCCCAGAACGTGGTCTGGTCGAGCACGGGCAGATCGAGACTCGCGCCGCGCCAGCCCACGTACAGGCCAACCAGCCGCCGCTGGCCAAGCGCGCTGTCACCGAAATCGTGCTTGATGATATCGCGCACCGCGATCAGCGAGCGCTTGAAGTCGACGAGGTTGCTGTCGTTCTCGTCGGCGTTGTGTTTCCA
Organism: Gammaproteobacteria bacterium; assembly: GCA_020445205.1. Classification (GTDB taxonomy): domain Bacteria; phylum Pseudomonadota; class Gammaproteobacteria; order Chromatiales; family Chromatiaceae; genus Thiosocius. Next base: position 1,531 of record JAGRHA010000252.1, on the reverse strand, counting down.
GCCGTGCACGAAGGTGACGAGCACCACGCCGCGCGTCTCGGCCATGTCGCGCACACGTGCGAGGACGTCGTCGATATAGCGGTCACTGAACGCATTGCCGCGGTCACTGTACTCGGCGAACGCGAGATCGAAGCCGTCGTGCTCCTGGTAATAGCTCTGCGTGCAAACGGCTTCCGCAGGATGCTCGCGGCAGTTGCCCGCGCTCGCCGGCAAGGTGTGATAGGCCGCGTTCTGCGCGCAGGCACCGAGCAACAGTGCGACGATGGCGAGCACCGGCAACCCGGTGCGGCGAGGTGATAACGACATGGCCCTTCTCCCTGAAGCGCAGACCTTACCTTCAAGCTAGTCCAAGCACTGTGACGCAGCAACCGACACGCACGCTGTCGTCGGGTGTGATCACGTGTCACCGAAAGCCGCGCCCGCATGCTGCACTGACGTTTCCATTGATGCCGTGCCGCCGGCCCTGCAGCGACCGGGGTACGGGATTGGAACGCGCGCTGAAAAATCCGACAATACGCCGCCGGCAGAACGCTCTGCACCACGCCGGCGGCACTCCCCGTCACGAAGGAAAACCTCATGTCTCAGTTCGACAATGTCACGGTCGTGAAAGCGGCCAACATCTACTTCGACGGCAAGGTCACGAGCCGTACCGTGATCTTCGCTGATGGCACGCGCAAAACGCTGGGCGTGATGCTGCCGGGCGAATACCGTTTCGACACCGGCGACCGCGAGCTGATGGAGATCCAGTCCGGCGAACTCGATGTGCGCCTGCCGGGCAGTGACGCGTGGCAGGCGGTCAAAGGCGGCGAACAGTTCGAGGTCGCGGCCAATTCGAGCTTCGAGATGAAGGTGAAAACACCGACGGACTACTGCTGCCATTTCATCAAGTAAGCAGCTGCCGCGGGTACCCGGGTGATGGCGCCCACCGGCCTCGCCCGCGTGGCGCCGTGACGCCGTGACGCCGTCGATGGCGCACCAGCGGTTGCCGCCGGTGTGCTCGACACGGCTCGATACGGGGGACTGAATCCGGGCCCCTGCAGGCGCTGCGCTGAACGCGTCGGACGCACACCACATCGATCACACGGCACGCCGAAGACAACGGCTGCGCGATAAAGTGCCTGCGCCGTCACCCCGGTGATCCACGGGTAAACCAAGAGCTGGCGGCGCGGTAAGCTGCGTGATCCGAGTACAGCCACGTACGGCAGGCGCGAATTCGACCCGGTCATGCTCAGCAGAGGTCCCGAAAAACCGCTCGACAGCGCACCTTGCGCGCACATTCGCCCAGCGTACGACACGCGTTGGGCCCGTTTGCCCATTGTCGTGACGCCGCCACGCGCCATCGGCGCTGACCGCGATCCGCCCTGCCCGGCGTGGCGAACGACGGGGCCGGGCGCGTGAGCACGCCGCTGCCGTTCAGCACGCCCACGCAGCGTTGGTTCGACGACAACTTCGATGCCGCCACACCCGTGCAGCGTCAAGGCTGGGAGGCGATCCGGCGCGGCCGCCACGCCTTGCTCGTCGCGCCGACCGG
>JAGRHA010000251.1 GCA_020445205.1 Gammaproteobacteria bacterium | reverse complement strand
GTTGGGACAGCCGGTCGGCGGCATGTGGGTCGGCACCTTCCACGGCCTGGCCCATCGCCTGCTGCGCGCGCACTGGCAGGAGGCCGGCCTGCCGCAGGGCTTTCAGATCCTCGATTCCGACGACCAGCAGCGCCTGGTCAAGCGCATAGTCCGCGAGATGAATCTCGACGAGGCCAAGTGGCCGCCGCGCCAGGCACAGTGGTTCATCAACAAGCAGAAGGACGAAGGTCTGCGTGCCGATCATCTCGACCACGGCGGCGATCCCTATCAGCGCCAGATGATCGCGATCTACCGCGCGTACGAACAGGCCTGCCAGCGCGCTGGCAGCGTCGATTTCGCCGAACTGCTGCTGCGAGCGCACGAGCTGTGGCGTGACCGTCCCGACATCCTGCAGCACTACCAACAACGCTTCGGCGCGATCCTGGTCGACGAGTTCCAGGACACCAACGCGATCCAATACGCCTGGCTGCGCCTGCTCGCGGGCAAAAACGACAAGCTGTTCGTGGTCGGTGACGACGACCAGTCGATCTATGGCTGGCGCGGTGCGCGCGTCGAGAACATCCAGGACTTCCAGGCCCATCACCCGAACGCGACCGTGGTGCGGCTGGAGCAGAACTACCGCTCGACCGGCAATATTCTCAAAGGCGCCAATGCGGTGATCGCCAACAACCCGACGCGCCTCGGCAAACAACTGTGGACCGAGGACGGCGATGGCGAGCCGATCCGTGTCTATGGCGCGTTCAACGAGGTCGACGAGGCACGCTTCGTCGTCGACCGCATCGCGCGTGCCATCGAGCACGGCATGCGCCGCAGCGAATGCGCCATCCTGTACCGTACGACGGCACAATCCCGGCTGTACGAAGAGGCCTTGCTGCAGGCTGCTATCCCGTACCGCGTATACGGCGGCCTGCGTTTCTTCGAACGCGCCGAGATCAAGGATGCCCTGGCCTACCTGCGTCTGGCCCAGAACCGCCACGACGATCCCTCGTTCGAGCGCGCGGTCAATCAGCCACCGCGTGGCATCGGTCCGCGCACGCTCGATGCCGTGCGCGCCCACGCGCGCGACTTCGTGTGCTCGCTGTGGCAGGCCGCCGACGACCTGCTGCGCGGCGGCGCAATGCCGGCACGCGCGGCCAACGCGCTGCGCGGTTTTCTCGAACTCGTCGACGGACTCGATGCCGACAGCGCCGGGCTCGATCTCGCCGAACGTGCGGACCACGTGATCGTGGCGTCGCGGCTCAAGGAACACTTCGACAAGAGTCGTGACGGCAAGGGCCAGGACCGCATCGAGAACCTCGACGAACTGGTCAACGCCTGCCGCCAGTTCGAACTGCCGGTCGACGATGAGGCTGCGGCGGGGATGTCCGAGATGGACGCCTTTCTCGCCCATGCCGCACTCGAAGCCGGCGACACCCAGGCCGACGAGTACGAAGACTGCGTCCAGCTCATGACGTTGCATTCGGCCAAGGGCCTCGAATTTCCGCTGGTGTTCATCGGCGGCGTCGAGGAAGGCCTGTTTCCGCACAGCATGTCGGCCGAAGACCCCGAGCGGCTCGAGGAGGAGCGGCGGCTGTGCTATGTGGGCATGACGCGGGCGATGGCACAGCTGTACCTGACCTACGCCGAGGGCCGGCGTCTGCATGGCTCGGAGACCTACCCGCTGCCGTCGCGTTTCCTGCGCGAGATCCCGGGCGAGCTCGTCGAAGAGGTGCGGGCGCGGCCCAGCGTGAGCCGGCCGTACTCGCCGGGACATGGTTCGCTGAACTCGGCGCAAGAGGCCGCGGGCCTGCGTCTTGGCCAGCGCGTGCTGCACCCCAAGTTTGGTGAAGGCGTGGTGCTCAATGCCGAAGGCCAGGGCAATGGCGCACGCGTGCAGGTCAACTTCGCCGACGCCGGAGCCAAGTGGTTGGTCGTCGCCTACGCCAATCTGACACCGGCCTGACGGGGTACGATGTCGACAAGGGTGACGAGCCGGCGAGACAGAATCGGTCGTTTTGCGTCCGCTACGGCTTGCGGCCATCCGTGCGCCGAGACGCCCCGTGTGCGTCCCGTGCTTGCAGCTGCAAGTCCGCTGCACGGCGCTGGCACCGTCGCGGTCCGCGCATGTGCACTCGCGCCGGCCGGCGCCCCGGGTAGGTATCGTCTCCCACTCGGCAGCGCTTACTGGCCGGCAAGGCGGGACTCGCGGGCCGACCGCGTGATCTGAGGAAATGACCGACGCAATCCCGCTCAGCGTCTACGTCCACATCCCCTGGTGTGTGCGCAAGTGCCCGTATTGTGATTTCAACTCGCACGCGCTCAGCGGTGACGTCGACCAGGCCGTCTATGTCCGCGCACTGCTGCGTGATCTCGACATCCAGCTCGCGACTCAGTCAAGGTCCCCCGCCCTGAGTCTGTTCATCGGCGGTGGTACGCCGAGCTTGTTTGATGGTCGCGCTATTGCGGCCCTCATCGACGGCATCGACGATCGCCTCGGCTTCGTGGCCGACGCGGAGATCACGCTCGAGGCCAATCCAGGTACCGTCGAGGCGCATCGGTTCGTCGACTACCGGGCTGCGGGCGTCAACCGACTCTCGATCGGTGTGCAGAGTCTCGATGACGCGCGCCTCGGTGTGCTGGGGCGTATCCACAGCGCTGCCGAGGCGCGTACCGCCGCCACGCTGGCGCGACGCGCCGGCTTCGACAACCTCAATCTCGATCTAATGTACGCCTTGCCGGGTCAGGACGTCGCCGCCGCGCTGGCTGATCTGGCCGGCGTGATTGCGCTCGATCCGACGCACCTGTCGTGGTACCAGCTCACGCTGGAGCCGAATACCTGGTTCAGCCACCGACCGCCGCCGGGTCTGCCCGACGACGACGGCATCGCCGACATCATGGACGCAGGACAGGCGCGGCTCGCCGCGGCCGGTTACGTCCAATACGAGGTATCGGCCTATGCGCGCGACGGCCGGCGTTGTCGCCACAACCTCAACTACTGGGGATTCGGCGACTATCTCGGCCTTGGCGCCGGGGCGCACGGCAAACTGACAGGCGGCCCCGGTGACGTGGTCAGGACCACGCGGCCGCGGCGACCCGAGGCCTACCTCGACGCGGTCGCTGCAGGTGCGCTCCCTCGGCGACACATGGTTGCGCCCGACACCCTGCCGCTCGAGTTCATGCTCAACGCCTTGCGTCTCAGCGACGGCGTGCCTGCGACCTGGTTCAGCGCCCGTACCGGGCTCGCGCTGGCGTCCATTGCCGCTGCGGTGGCGCACGCGCGTGAACTCGGCCTGCTCGCGCCGGACCCCGATCGAATCCGGCCGACGCCGTTCGGCCAACGCTTTCTCAACGACCTGCTCGCCCTATTCGAGCCAGGAGGCGATACATGAACGAGGCACTCGACGACCAGACCGTGCAGTGTCCGTACTGCGGCGAACTGATCGAACTCAGCGTCGACGTTTCCGCCGGTGAACAGGCCTACGTCGAAGACTGCAGCGTCTGCTGCCGGCCGATCGAACTGCGCCTCTGGGCCGACGGCGATACCTGGGAGCTCGAAGCGAGGCGCGACGATGACTGACTATGTACCGATCGATTGCGACCAGCACTCGGTGCTCGAGTTACTGGCCATGCGCCGCGTACCCGTGACCCTCGAAGGCGTCGACGAACAGGGTGAGGCGTGCAGGCTGCAAGGGGTCGTGTGCGACGTCGTCACACGCGACGGCGGCGAGTACCTGGTGCTCGCGTGTGCGGACCGCAGAATTTCGACGCGTCTGGACCGCATTTCGGTGCTGCTCGGGGGGCACGACGATGTGCTTTGGCGTCAAAAAAACGGCAATCATGATTAGGCTTTTTAACTTACTGAAAAATAAGTGAAAATAGCGGGAATCAGGGTCCTGTTTGCGGCCGTTTAATTCCGCAAGACAGGCCGCAAAAGTCTGTGCTAGCTTGGTCGCGCATCGAGCAAAAAACCGACATATGTCGGCCGACCCCATGCAGACTTTAGGGTGATTGCTATGGACGACAAAAAAACTGCCGAGATCGATTTCGACACCTGGTCCGAGGTGGCGCGTACCAACCCCGAGGCGTTCGAGGCCATGCGTCTCAAGGCCATCGAGGACGTCATCGCCGGGGCCCCCGAACACAACCGTGAGCGGCTGCGTCGCCTGCAGTGGCGCATCGACCAGGAACGCCGCCTGGCACGCACGCCGATGGCGGCGTGCATGCGCATCTCGCGCATGATGTGGCGCGCGGTTCTGGGCCCCAACGGGCTCAACGACCGTCTCGCCGAACTGCAGGGAATGTTCAGCGGCGACGCGGAATCCAGCCCGGTCGAACCGCAGGCGCGTGCCGACGTGCTGCTGTTCGCGCGCGCCAACGATTGACGTCCAGCGCAGCACCGCCGGGCCGCGGCCCGGCGTGCACCGTTGCGCAGTCGGCCGTGTGCAAGCGGGTACTTGCAATTTGCCTGGCCCTGGTCTAGATTACGCGGCCTTTCGCGCCGCGCGCGCCTATATCGGATTCGAGCCGATCGGTTTCACCACCGGCGGCACCTGGAGTGAACAGACATGAAAGCGGACCTGCACCCGAACTACACTGACATCAAGGTCGTCTGCAGCTGCGGTAACAGCTTCGAGACCCGTTCGACCATTGGCGGCGACACGCTGCAGGTCGAAGTGTGCTCGGCGTGCCACCCGTTCTACACCGGTCAGCAGAAACTGATGGACACCGCCGGTCGCGTCGATCAGTTCCGCAAGCGTTTCCGCCGCTGAGCGAAAACTGCGGATACCGGATGTCAGAAGGCGCCCTCGCGGCGCCTTTTCTCGTTTCGGCGCCTGCAGACTGAACCGCCAAGCCTTGACCCGACAACAGCAAGAACCACCGGAGCCCGCAAAATGAGCGCAGACGACAAGAAACACGCCGACCACGAGATCAACCAGGCCGCGCTCGAGTACCACGCCAAGCCGCGGCCCGGGAAAATCAGTGTCGAGGTGACGAAATCCACGCGCACCCAGCGTGACCTCGCCCTCGCCTACACGCCAGGCGTCGCGGAACCCGTGCGGCGCATCGCAGCGGATCCGCTCGATGCCTACAAGTACACGGCCAAGGGCAATCTGGTCGCGGTCATCACCGACGGCAGCGCTGTGCTCGGTCTGGGCAACGTCGGCGCGCTGGCCGGCAAGCCCGTCATGGAAGGCAAGGGCGTTCTGTTCAAGCACTTCGCCGGCATCGACGTGTTCGACATCGAGGTCAACGCCAAGCGTCCGCAGGAGTTCATCGAGACCGTGATGCGCATCGCGCCGACCTTCGGCGGCATCAATCTCGAAGACATCGCGGCGCCGCATTGTTTCGAAATCGAGCAGGCACTGATCGAGCAGCTCGATATCCCGGTGTTTCACGATGACCAGCACGGCACGGCGATCATCATCGCGGCCGGACTGCTCAACGCGCTGGAGCTGCAGGGCAAACAGCTCGACTCGGCGAAGATCGTCATCCTCGGTGCGGGCGCGGCCGGCATCGCCGCGGTGCGCCTGCTCATCGCAATGGGGGCGCATCGCGACAACTTCCTCGTGCTGGATCGCAAAGGTGTGATCCACCTCGGTCGCAAGGACCTCAACCCGTACAAATTCGGTGTCGCCGTCGAGACCGAGGCGCGGACGCTCGAAGACGCGATGCGTGGTGCCGATGTGTTCATCGGCGTCTCGGGTCCCGATCTGGTCAGCCCGGAGATGTTGGCGTCGATGGCCGATAAGCCGATCGTGTTCGCGCTGTCGAATCCGGTCCCCGAGATCCGACCAGAGGTCGCCAACCAGGTGCGTGACGACATGATCATGGCGACCGGTCGTTCCGACTATCCCAACCAGGTCAACAACGTGCTTGGCTTTCCGTTCATCTTCCGCGGCGCACTGGACGTGCGCGCCAGCCGCATCAACGAAGACATGCAGATCGCGGCCGTGCACGCGCTCAAGGATCTCACCCATGAGCCGGTACCGCAGGCGGTGCTCGATGCCTACAAGCTGGAAGCGCTGGCATTCGGGCCGGAGTACATCCTGCCGAAGCCGCTCGACGCACGTCTCAAGGACGTGATTCCGCCCGCCGTGGCGCGTGCCGCGCTCGACAGTGGTGTCGCCAGCGGCGACTGGCCGGAAGGCTACCCGCCGCGCTGAACGGCCAGCCGACCCAAGGTCCGCGTCCCTGCGGCGCGGACTCTCCCGATCTTCGACTAAGCTGATGGCAGCATGCACTGAAATCGTGCATGCGCGATGCCGCGTCGGGTTCAGCAGCCGGCGTCGTTGCGAGGCCTGCAACCAGACGGGAGAACAACAATGCAGAAAGTCGCCATCGTCGGCGCCGGTCGTGTCGGTGAGACCACCGCCCAAATCCTTGCCGAGCAGGAGACCTGCCGCGAAGTGGTGTTGATCGACATCCGCGAAGATGTCCCACAAGGCGTGGCCCTGGACATCTTCCAGACGGCGCCGTTCTTCGAATTCGACACGCGGGTGACGGGCAGCAATGACCCCGCGGCCATGGAAGGCGCGAATGTCGTCGTCATCACGGCAGGCATTCCGCGCAAGCCCGGGATGTCGCGCTCCGACGTGCTCGACACCAATGTTCGGGTCATCGATGGCATCGTCGCCGACATACAGTGTTATGCGCCCGACGCGATCGTCATCATGGTGACCAACCCTGTCGATGTCCTCACCTACCGCGTCGCACAACTCACCGGCTGGTCGCGTGAGCGCGTGCTTGGTCAGGCCGGTGTGCTCGATGCCTCACGCATGGCGGCCTTCATCGCCCTGGAGACGGGTTTCTCGACGCGCGACATCACCACGATCGTGCTCGGTGGCCACGGTGACTCGATGGTGCCCGTACCGCGCTTCTGTACGGTCAACGGCATTCCTATATCGCATTTCATCGCTCGCGACCGCCTCGACGAAATCGTTCAGCGAACACGTGGTGGCGGTGCAGAGATCCTCGCGCTGCGCAAGAATTCGAGTGCCTACGATGCCCCAGGTGCTTCGGTTGCGGCCATGGTGGATGCCATCAGCCATCATCGTAATCGCCTGCTGCCATGTGTCGCGTTACTCGATGGTGAATACGGTGAGCGCGACGTTGCGATGGGAGTCCCGTGCCTGTTGAGCAACCGCGGTCTGTCCCAGGTAATCGATCTCGGACTCAACGATGACGAGTTGGCGATGTTCCGTGAATCGGTGGCGAGTGTGCGCGCCGATATCGCGCGATTGGCGCCCCCAAATTGAGCACGTAACGCGTTCAGGCGCGGTAACAGTGCATTGAAAAACGGCACTGATCTGGTGCGCGAATTCCAATGGTCGGCGCGATTTACCGTTGTGCTAGGCTGTTCCGCCTAGCCAGTCAACAAGCAGAGGTACGGCCACATGTCTGACAGGAAAGCCACCCTCACGTTCAACGATACCGGCAAGTCGATTGAACTCGACATACTGTCCGGTACCGAGGGGCCGGATACGATCGATATCACCAGCCTATACGGCCAGGCGAAGGTGTTCACCTACGATCCCGGTTTCATGTCGACGGCCAGCTGCAACAGCTCGATAACGTATATCGACGGCAACGAGGGTGTTTTGCGTTATCGCGGCTACCCGATTGAACAGCTCGCCGCCGAGTCGACGTTCATCGAGGTGGCATACCTGCTGTTGTACGGCGAACTGCCGAGCAAGGACGAGCTCGCCACGTTCTCCGACATCATCACGCACCATACGATGATCAACGAATCGCTGTTGCGCTTCTTCGAGGGTTTCCACAACAACGCGCACCCTATGGCGATGATGGTCGGCGTGGTCGGTTCGTTGTCGGCCTTCTATCACGATTCGATGGATATCAGTGATCCACGCCATCGCGAGATCAGTGCGCATCGCCTGATCGCCAAGATCCCCACGATCGCCGCAGCCTGCTACAAGCACAACATCGGCGAACCTGTGATGTACCCGCGCAACAAGCTGTCGTACACGGCCAACTTCCTGCAGATGATGTTTGCGACGCCCTGTGAGGATTACGAAGTGGACCCGTTGGCCGAACGTGCGATGGATCTGTTGTTCATCCTGCACGCGGATCACGAGCAGAATGCGTCGACGTCGACCGTTCGCCTGGCCGGTAGCTCGGGCGCCAATCCGTTCGCCTGCATCGCGGCCGGTACGGCATCGCTGTGGGGGCCTGCGCATGGTGGTGCCAACGAAGCCGTGCTCGACATGCTGGAGCAGATCGGCAGCGTCAAGAACATCGACAAGTACCTGGCAAAGGCCAAGGACAAGGACGACCCGTTCCGTCTCATGGGTTTCGGTCACCGTGTCTACAAGAACTACGACCCGCGCGCGAAGATCATTCGCGAGGTCTGCTACGAGGTGCTCAACAAGCTCGCCGACACCAACAACCCGCTGTTCGAGCTCGCGATGCGGCTCGAGGAAATCGCATCGCAGGACGACTACTTCCTCGAGAAGAAGCTGTACCCCAACGTCGATTTCTATTCCGGCATCATCTATCGCGCGTTGGGCATCCCGGACAGTATGTTCACCGTCATGTTCGCGATTGCGCGCACCGCGGGTTGGGTCAGCCACTGGACCGAGATGCTCGACGATCCCAGGCATCGCATCGGCCGTCCGCGGCAGCTGTACCAGGGTGCGACGCGGCGCGACTATGTGCCCATCGACGCGCGCTGATCGGCGTCCAACAGCGCCGTCAGCTGTGCCTCGTCGAGCGTATCGAGCCGCTGCCGGCTCAGTGCATCGCGTGGCGGGTCGCTGACGGCGTCGAGTGGCAGAACGACCAGCTCGATCTGGGCATCGCCGGCGAGAAAACGCAGTGTCGGCCAGGCGACTTGCCTGTCACCGGCGTGTGTCAGCGTGGTTTCGCCGGAACGCCACGGTATGTGCAGGTCACTCAAGCGCATGATCACGTGCTCGGCGGTGTCGGCGCGCAGCAGCAGGCGGACATGGTTGAGTGGCCCATCACCGTGCAGCAGCGCGCCGCACAGGCGAGGCTCGAACGCTGCAAGCCGCTGCATCGCCTGCAGTGCGACTTCGCGGAATCTGCGCATCTGCTCGATCTGCTGCGGGCGGAACAGTCGGCGGTACTCGTCGATGGCGTCGCGCAATTGCGCAGCCGTCGCCCCGATGTGCTGCGGACGCACACCGGCATCGCGTGATGCCCGTTGCACGGCAGCGGCGAGGTCGTAGTTCTCGTCGACGACCAGCTTCGCGATCTGCAGCGGCAGGCTGCGCGGATCACCACTCCTGTTGTGTCGCTTGTTCAGAACAGGTCCAGCGCCGGTGCCGGCGTTGCCGCGCTGCTGCCGCCACTACCCGATCCGGCCGTGGCCGTGGGCACGTTCTCGGCACGGAAGATCTCGTACATCGAGTTGCTGCCGCTGCTGCTGGTGGGAACGCCGGTGCGCGCATCGATGCGCACGGTGACGATGCCTGCCGGCATTTGCGGTTCCTCCTCGGGCATACCGTCGAGCGCCACGCGCATGAAATCCATCCATGCCGGCAGCGCGGCCTTGCCGCCGTATTCGCCACGTCCGAGCTTGCTGTTGTCGTCGAATCCGATCCAGGCGTTGGCAATCAGGTGCTGGTTGAACCCGTTGAACCAGGCGTCACGCTGATCGTTGGTCGTGCCGGTTTTGCCGGCGATGTCGGAACGGCCGAGTTTGCGTGCGGCGGTTGCCGTGCCGCGACGGATGACGTCCTGCATCATCGAATACATCAGATAGCGGTTGCGCGCGTCGATGACACGCGGCGCAACGGGCCGTCCTTCGGCATCGCGCTCGGTTCCCTCGGCACAGCTGTCACATACCGTTGCCGGCTCGGCCTTGAAGATCACCCCTTCGCCGTCCTGCTCTATGCGTTCGATCAGGTAGGGTTCGACGCGATAGCCGCCGTTGGCGAGGATCGCGTAGCCCTTGGCCATCTGCCACGGCGTCACGCTGGCGCTGCCCAGAGCGAGCGACAGGTTGTGCGGTAGTTCGTCGGGATTGAAGCCGAAACGTGCGATGTGGGTCAGGGCATTGTCGACCCCCATGCTGCGCAGCAGGCGGATCGACACCAGATTGCGTGACTTGGTCAGGGCCTCACGCAGGCGCGTCGGACCAAAGAACTTGCCCGATGCATTCTCGGGCCGCCAGGCGCCTTCGAGGCTCGGGTCGTCGAATACCACGGGGGCGTCGTTGATCAGGCTCGCCGGGGTGAACCCATTCTCGAGCGCCGCCGAATAGATGAAGGCCTTGAAGCCCGAGCCCGGCTGGCGGTAGGCCTGGGTCACGCGGTTGAACTTGCTTTGGTAGAAGTCGTAGCCGCCGACCAGCGCGCGCACGGCACCGTCTTCAGGGGCGAGGGCGAGCAATGCGCCTGCTGCGCGTGGGACCTGTGCAAGCCGCCAGGCCGATACTTCCTGCTTGTCCTTGCTGTCCTTGCCGGGTTTCACCTTGACTTCGCGCACCCGGATAACGTCACCGGGCTGCAGAATGTCAGCCGCCTTCTTCGGCGCCGCGCCGACAAGGTCGCTGGTCTTAAACGGGCGCGCCCAGCTCATCTGGTCCCAGCCGATCTCCGCCTCGCGGCCTTCGCCGAGATACGCGACGGCGCTTTTCTCGTCGACGCGCGTGACGATCGCGGGCAGCAGCAGGCCGACCGTCGGCCGGTCGGCGAGCGCCGCGTCGAGTGCATCGTTGCCTTGCGGCAGCGGCTCGAGGCGTTCCTCGGCGCCGTAATAGCCATGACGTTCGCTGTAGTCGTCGAGCGCATTGCGCACGCCGGTGTTGGCGGCCTCCTGGTAGCGCCCGTCGATCGTGGTGTACACCGTGTAGCCACCGGTGTAGGCCTCTTCGTCGAAGCGCTCGAACATCTCGCTGCGCACCATCTCGGCGACGTACGGCGCCTCAACCTCGATCTCCGGGGCATATCGGCTCGCGCTGATCGGCTGTGCGACAGCATCGTCATGCTCGCTTGCACTGATATACCCGAGCTCGCGCATGCGGCCGAGCACGTAGTTGCGCCGCTCGACGGCGCGTGGCGGGTTGGTCAGGGGGTTGAAGCTCGACGGCGCTTTGGGTAGGCCGGCAATCATCGCGGTTTGCGCCAGGTCGAGTTCATCGACCGACTTGCCGTAGTACACGCGCGCGGCGGCACCGACGCCGTAGGCACGGTGACCGAGATAGATCTTGTTCAGATAGAGCTCGAGGATCTCTTCCTTGCTGAGCTCGTTCTCGATACGCAGGGCAAGAAAGATCTCGCTGATCTTGCGCGTGAAGGTCTTCTGACTGCTGAGATAGAAGTTGCGCGCGACCTGCATCGTAATGGTGCTGCCGCCCTGGCGCTTCTTACCCGTCAAGGCCAGCTGCACACCCGCACGCAGCAAGCCACGATAGTCGACGCCCGGGTGGTCGAAGAAGTTTGCATCTTCCGCCGACAGGAACGCCTGCACCATGCGCTGTGGGATCTGTTCGTAGTCGAGCGGATTGCGCCGTTTCTCGCCGAACTCGGCGATCAGCTGGCCGTCGCGGCTCAGCACCTTGAGCGGCACCTGCAATCGCACGTCGCGCAGATTGTCGATCGGCGGCAGTCCAGGCTCGAGGTAGTAGTAGGCAGCGCCGACGGCGATCGCGCCCGCCAAAACACCAAGTACCGCGAGGGTCAAGCCGAATTTAAAGAGTTTCCAAAGCCACTTCATGTGCTCGATCACAGATTTGCAGGAGTTACGCGATGGTGCGAACAGCCCACCGCGGACGGCCCGCTATACTAGCCCGAAACTCGATTGCGTTCGCGGCAGATTGGCGCGTTACCGGCGGGTACGTCGATCTGGGGGGTGATGTGGCCCACGCTGCGGCAGTCGCGGAAAATTTTCGAGCCGACCGGCACTTGGATCTGCGGCAATCGACCCGGCAGATTCTATTTCCTTCTAAAAAAAGGAACGTTGGTTTTATACTCAACCAAAAAATATTAAAGACATTCCTCCGACCTGCCGTTAATTCGGCAACGAGAGGCCGGCCGCGGTTG